>CAZHNE010000060.1:8051-9628 GCA_964533775.1 uncultured Spirochaetaceae bacterium
CCACCACCTTGAGTAATCATCTGTTGTAATGCATCACTAATTTGTAAGCAGTTTTTACATTCTACAAAGCTTTTCTCACCTGGGAAGACTTTCCTATTTCCTATAAAAAAAGTTGAGTCTTTAAAATGACAAATATTATAAGGTTCTAATAAATAAGGTAATCTAACTTTCATATTTACTCCTTTCTCGCTATTTTAGCATACTAGATTTAGAAAAGATATCCTCTTACATTTGCTCATGGTATGTATACTAAGTTATCAATTTTTATAAAATCATATTTCTTCACAAATGATCTTTACTATTGTAAAAGCTTGCCTAGTGTTAAATTAAAAGCACATTTATACTTACCTCTTTTAAATACACCCTCATTATATTTGACTAAATTGCCATATTAACCTATCTTTAAACCAATTAGAAATTACAAAAAAAATAAAATAAGGAAGATTAAAACTCATGAAAATTAAAAAAATGCCTTTAGTAATTGCACTTTTATCTTTAAGTGTATTATTTGTTACCCCGAACCTTTTTGCCGCAGGCGTAAAAGAAGTGAAATCCACAGAAACTTTAGCAATGATTCAAAGTGTTGATGTCGAAAATAACGTTTATAAATTTGATGTCTTAACTGATAAGGATGAGATAACTGTTACAATTAACAAAAACACTGTTGATACAGTTTATAACATTGACTTGTATGATATTGGAGACTATGTAAGCTTTAACAACCTGGACGTTACTCAAAGTATCATTAAGAGTGATAACATCAGATATGTTACTCCTTTTATAACCTCTGGCGCTATTTTCTTTATGCCAGTAGAACCTGCTTTTGAAATACCAGAAGATGATTATGGTTTTGACAATGTATTAGAACATGGCTTCAACTATACTTATGGTTATTATTTAATGCAAAGCCTTAACTCACAAAATTTATTTATAAATGCTCATTACTTTGCTCGTGGTGTTTTAGATGTTCTTTCAATCGATGAAGACGATTTTTACACTATTGCTGAATTACAATCATTTGTAGAAGAATATCAATCAAGATTTACTAACCCTGAAATTCCTCAAAAAACAGAAAATGGTCCTGTAAGTAGCTTAGAAGATGTGATTAATTTAGGAAAACCTTCCATTTTAGATGACCAATTCGCTTATGCTTATGGTTATTTAATTGCTGCACAATTCTTAACTACTGGAATTCCTGTTGATACTTATTATTTCCCACAAGGTCTTTTAGATGCAGCATATGGTAGAGAGTCTCAATTAACTCAATATCAAATGGATAGCAGCATGAGAGATTTTGAAAAACAATTTGCACAAAAACAAGAAGAGTTCTTAAATCAAATTAAAGAGAATAACTTAAATCAAGCTCAATCTTTCTTAGATGCAAATATAAAACAACCTGGTGTGGTTGCACTAGACTCTGGTGTACAGTATAAAAAGTTAACTACTGTAGAAAGTGGAGATACTCCTACTCTTGAAAACGAAGTAACAATTCATTATGAATTAACACTTTTAGATGGTAAAGTAATCGATAGTTCTTACCAAAGAGGCAATCCTGCTACATTTAAATTAACTCAAGT
>CAZHNE010000061.1:0-9594 GCA_964533775.1 uncultured Spirochaetaceae bacterium
TGATAATCCAATTGTTATAGATAATTTGATTGAAGAGAATTGGGTAGCTGATATTATTGCTTATAATAGTAACGATAAAGTAATTGGAGTTAAAAAAGAAGTTTTAGTTATCACAAACGTTGATGAGATACAAACATATAACTTAAATATGGATGTTTCAGTTCCTATTTTATTTGGGGAAAAACAAATATTTCCTACAAATAACGCAGTTTCAAATAGAATGGGCTTTTTTGGTGCTTCTCTCTCAATAGATGGAGATACTATTATTGTAGGAGATGACTTTGGAGAGGATAGTTATTCCTACAGTGTTCAGAAAAAAGGTAATGTCCACATATTTAAAGTCGATGATAATGATAATTGGAATTTAGACAGTATCTTCAGTCCACAGAAAACACTAATTCCAGTGAGAGTAGTGTAGCTGGTAATTTGTTTGGAAAATCTGTTGCTCTTTCACAGGATACGGAAATTGTTGGCGATGCCTTGGCAGGGGATAAAGGTAAAGCTTTTATATATACACGAGATTCTTCACAAGATTGGCAATTAAATAAAGAATTAAGCCCAAGCGATAGTTTTTCCGGTAAAGGCTTTGGCTATTGTGTTGCAATCCATGATGATATAGCTGTTGTAAGTGCTTTTGATGATGATATTTCTGCTTCTACTAATGGGAGTGTTTATATATATTTACGAGATGAAAACGGGGAGTGGGAATATAAGGATGAATTAGTTCCGGATGATTTAACTTCAGAAAATCCTTTTAATTATGGTAACACCGTTGATATTTATGATAATAAAGTTGTGGTAGGGGCTATTGGTGGAAAAAACAATAGTGATCAAACAACAGGGTCTGCTTATATATTTACTTTGAGTGAAGATCTTAATACATATACCTTTGTTAAAATTCTACCTAAGGATGGTAAAACTAATGGCAAGTTTGGATACTCTGTTGATATTTATGATGATAAAGTTATCTTAGGTGCAATTGAAGATAATGGTATTGGAAACGGAACTGCTTATATTTTCGAATGTGGTGAGGGAGAAAATTGGATTGAAAAAACTTCCTTTTCACCTAAAAATAGCATACCTAATGGCTGTTACTCTAATGCTGTAGCAATCTGGGATAATTATGCTGTTGTAGGCCTACAATATGGTTTTGATGATAATAACAATGGAACTGGTATAATTTATATATATAATAGAGATCCAAATGATGAAAGCTGGAGCTACTACACTAAACTATTTTCAAGTGATGGATTTGAAGGGGATAGGTTTGGCTACTCTGTGGCATTAGCGAATAAAAGAGTTGTAGTAAGTGCTTTAGAAAATGATAATGAAGGTAGTGTATACATATATGACCTTCCATAAGGAGAAGAAATATCTTATTTTTCCATGATAGTTTTCTCTCCTTTGGTGAAATTAACACTAAAAGAGAGTGGAAAATATCGATTCTAGTAAGAATTAAAATTGGCAATATTTCATTTTTGTTGCAGTTGCTCAACAAACCCACTATTATATTTTTGTATGGATAGAACTCCTGTAGCCCAAGGGTCTGGGGCCATTTTTTTGGGTTTCTCTAAAGATCTACTAATTACATAAAAAGAAGTGTATTCTTGCACTACGAAGCCAAGATTAAAATAGCAGTTTTTAATATTTTGTTAAATAGAATCTTAAACTATTATTTAGCATTCTCTTTTTCAAAAGCAATAATATCTCTATTGTTTCCACTAATAACTAAAATATCTCCTTCTAGTAATAAGGTATCTGGCATTATATAACCATCAGCTTTTTTATCTCTTACAATAGCTACAATATTCACCCCATATTTGGTTCTAAAATGTAAATCTTGAACTTTTTTATTAGTAAACTTTTTATTTAGAACAAGTTCAATAATGGAGAAGTCTTCTCCTATTGGTAAGTAATCTAAAGTTAACTTAGCTGATAAAGTTTTAGCGAGTTTTGCTCCCATATCGACTTCAGGGTTTACAACAACAGCTCCTATCTTTTCTAAAATCCTTGCATGATCTTCGCTTATTGCCTTTGCATATACCCGTGGAACACCTAATTCAATAGCATTTAGAGTAGCTAAAACATTAGCCTCAATATCTTTTCCTATACAAACAATAACAGTACCACAATCCCCAATTCCAGCTTCTGTTAGTGATTCTTTCGAGATTTCACCAAGATGGATTAATTGATTTACGGATGTTTTTAATGGTAATAGTTTTGTTTGGTCTTTATCTATTGCAATAATTGTCTTTCCGCTTTCTAATAAGTTCTCAGCAAGTGAGAGTCCAAAACGACCAACACCAATGATTCCATATAAATTATTATCTGCCATATTAAACCCCTTATCCTATTAGGATATCTTCTTCAATGTATTGTATTCTTCTTTTTGATCCTCTCCAACTAAAGGCTATAGTTAAAGGACCAATTCTTCCGATAAACATCAATAAAATTATAAATATTTTGCTAAGTGTAGATAGTTCTGTTGTTATTCCCATTGAAAGACCAACAGTTGCAAAAGCACTAACACATTCAAAAATAACTTCTTCAAAAGTAAAAGCAGCGCCTTCAATTGAGAAAACAATACCACCTGTTAATATAATAGCAACCATAGCAAGTGTTGCTACTATAAAGGCTTTAATTATTGATGAATTAGATATTTTTCTACTAAACGCTTCAACATTATTGTGAGTAGGTATTTTTATAATTGCTAGTATTATAGTAAACATTGTAGTTGTTTTAATACCACCACCAGTTGATCCAGGAGATGCCCCTACAAACATTAAGAACAGCATAAATACAGCTCCTGCATTACTTAGAGCGCTAATGTCTATTGTATTAAATCCTGCAGTTCTAGCGGTTGTGCTTTGAAAGAAAGCTTCTAAAAGAGTAATCCCGTTTTCACTAAAGTAGAAAACAAATGTACCAACGACTAGTAAAGTGGAGGACATTGTTAAAACAATTTTAGTATGAGTTTTTAATCTTTTGTTTTTATGAAAACTAAAAATATCAAAAATAACAAAGAATCCAAGTCCACCAACTATAATTAAAAGCATAGTAGTAAAATTAAGTAGGATGTTCGTATTGTAATTAGATATACTAGTAAAATTACCTAAAATATCAAATCCTGCATTATTAAAAGAAGAAATAGAGTGAAAAACAGAAATACCAAGAGCCTTTAGTGGTAAATAATCAACTTTAAATACTTGATACGATAAAACTGCTCCTATTGTTTCACAAATAAGCGATGTAATAATAACAGTTTTAACCAGTGATTTAATATCGAATCCAGGAATAATGTTTAATGAAGTTCTAGCTAAAGAAAGATTTGAATAGGATAAACTATCCCTCATAAGCATGAGAAAGAATACAGCAATTGATGCAAAACCTAAACCACCTATTTGTATTAAAGTAGCTAAGACAACAATACCAAAGATTGAAAAAGTATTTCCAACATCTACTGTAGAGAGCCCTGTTACACAAACTGCGCTAGCTGATATAAAAAATGAATTAACAATACTTATTGATTTGCCAGCTTGATGACTAATTGGCAATAATAATAAAATTCCTCCAACAATAATAATTGAAGTAAAGCCTAGAATTAATCTAACTCCGGGTGTTAATTTCATTTTATATTTTAATTTCATAAATCGATTATAAGTCTATAGGAGGATTAAAACAAGATATTTAGTAAATTTGTTTATTTAAGTTAACCTTCAATTTAGTTTTAAAAAAATAATAGCCTGGTATTAAACCAAGCTATTATCTAACGAATAAAGGTAAGTAATATGTTTATTTACCTTGCTCAAAAGCGAGTGTTCTAGTTGTTAAGTCACAAACACTTTCTGGGCCATAATACTGAATAGCACCAGGGTAGATAAAGCAAGTATCAATTGCCCATTTATCTCTGTGGGATTCAAAGTATTTAAATGGAGCACCATCTAATTCAACTAAAGCTTTTCTAATAACAGGCTTTTGTTCTCCATGTCTTTGTTCCATGTTCATCATCATAGTAATTGGAATACCACCTGCAATCCATTCACAAGCTGGATTACTTAAGTTTTTAACAGATGAGATATAACCACTAAGACCACTAGCAATTAACATAAATGCGTTAAATCCTAAACTATAACAATAATCTGCATCAAAGTTTGATGGGAAAGCACATCTACCTTCATAACCAAAGAAGTGGTTTTGATGGCTGAAATTACCTTTATAAGTTCCTTCTTCTTTCATTTTAGATAACTTTTCAGCAACCATTTCAATTAATAGTTTTTCAGTCTCAATTCTAGAAACTTGTACGTTTCCGTGTGGGTCTCTGTCCATAACCAATTGTAATTGAATGTTTTTAGGTAAGATTTTATATGCTGCAGCTGAAGTTTTAGAAACATTAGCTAAGATAAAAGCAATTTTTTCATCTGCTTCAATAATTGTTGAATATTCATCAGCTTTTTTAGCTAGTAAATCATTTAATTCATTAATCAAAGCTTTTACTTCTGGGATAAACTCTACAAGACCTTCAGGAATTACAATTACACCAAAGTCTATGCCTTTATTTCCTCTTTTAACAATTACATCAGTAATAAAGTCAACAACACCTTCTAGAGAAGTTTCGTTCTTTTCAATTTCTTCACTGATTAAGCAAATGTTTGGTTGAGTTTGTAGAGCACATTCTAAAGCAATATGAGAAGCACTTCTTCCCATAACTTTAATAAAGTGCCAATATTTCTTTGCTGAGTTAGCATCTCTTTCAATATTCCCAATTAACTCACTGTAAGTTTTTGTAGCTGTATCAAAACCAAATGAAATTTCAATTTCATCGTTTTTTAAGTCACCATCAATAGTTTTTGGACAACCAATTACTTGGATACCAGCTTTTTGTTGAATAAAGTATTCAGCAAGAACTGCGGCGTTTGTGTTAGAGTCATCACCACCGATGATAACAACAGCACTAATGTTGTACTTTTGGCAAGTTTTTCTTGCAGCTTCAAAATCTTCAACTGATTCTAACTTTGTTCTACCAGAACCAATAATGTCAAAACCACCAGTGTTTCTAAACTTATCTAAGTAATCACTAGTAATTTCCATTGTGTGATCTTCAATTATGCCGCTTGGGCCACCTTTGAAACCAAAAAGTTTGCTTTCTGGATTTGCTTTTTTAAGCCCATCAAATAAACCACTAATAACATTGTGTCCACCTGGAGCTTGACCGCCAGAGAGAATAACACCAACGTTAATTTGTTTATGTATTTGTTCGTTATTACCTTTTTCAAATGTAATTTTATTTAGTCCATAAGTATTGGGAAACAAGGCTTTAATTTCTTCTTGGTGGGACGAAGCTTGAGTTGCTTCTCCTTTAACCGGAACAACTTTGTCGATTGCTTCTCTTAATATTGCAGGAAGCTTTGGTTGATAATCATAACGGGCTCTGTGTAGAGGGGAAAGATTCATAAATTCATAATCTCCAATTTGATTTATTTTGCACCAATCTTGAGTTACCAAGAAAGTACGCACTAAAAAGATAGTAAAATAACTCACTTATTTCAAGTGTCAGGCAGTAAATAACTACTAGTACTAAATTAAATATTATATTATTCTATTAAAAACCTTATTTGGAGAAATACACCCTGATTATGAAAGTTTATGTTGATGCCGATTCTTTTTTGAAACAAATGCGCGATATTGTTTTAAGAGCAGCTATAAAGAGAAATTTAGATATTACATTTGTAGCCGATCGTAGTTTAAAAGATGTTATACAAGCTTATGAAAAACACACCTCAATATTGAGAAAAAAAGCTTTAAAAAACGATAAAAGTTTAGATAAAGAAAAAGCAAAAAAGATTAAAAGTCCAATAAAAATGGTAATTGTAGAAACAGACAGTGATAGTGCAGACGATGAGATTGTTAATCTTGCCCAAGAAGGAGATCTTGCCATCTCTCACGATATTCCCTTAATTGACAGATTAGCTGAAAAAGGTGTTTTAGTATTAGATGATAGAGGTAATATTTTTACAAAAGAAAATATTAAAGAGAGATTATCTATAAGAAATGCAATGACTGAATTAAGAAGCTATGGAATTAATATTGAAAAAAACAAAAAGATGGGTTCTCGTGAAGTAAGGTTATTTGCTGATGCATTTTCACAAACTTTAGATAAATATAAGCAAGAATTAAAGCAAAACTAAATCTACTTTTATATACTTAGATATGAATACACCATATTTAATTATTTGTTCAAATAAACAGGATTTAAAAACATTAAGAAAAATTGCTCTATATTCTTCAATATATCAGCACTGTATTTTTTGTGACAATATTAGTGATTACAATTTAGAAAAGGTAGAAGTTGTTGTCACAATGACTCACAGTCTACTCTCTCTTGTAAAATTAAAGTGCTTATACAAGAGATATTCCTCTCTTTCAATAATTGTTTTAGCTGATGGTGAAAACCTAAGCATATTAAAAGCATTAAGCGAAGATGATTTTATTATCCTAAGTAGTAATTGTAAAGTTAAGGAATTTAAAGAAAACTTGCTTTATTTAACTCCTAAAGATAAGCGGTTCTCTAAAATAACAGAAAGAGAAAAAGAAGTGCTTTCTTTAATACTTCAAGGGCAAAGTAATTACAAAATAGCTAATCAACTAGGGATAAGTGAGAGAACTATAGAGGCACACAGAAGAAACATCTACTTAAAAGTAGGGGTACATTCAGTTTCTCAGTTAACAATTTGGGCTTTAAATAATAATTTATTAAAACAATCTACAAGTTAATCAAGGATAAGGCTTTTTCCATGTTTTCTTCAGTAAACTGAGCTCCTACTTGAGAAATAATTTCTCCAGCTAGAATAGAAGCAACTCTTCCACACTCAATAATGCCTAAGCCTCTACAAAGGCCATAAATAAAGCCAGCAGCGTATACATCTCCAGCTCCTGTTGTGTCCAAAGGATTTACTGAACCGTGAATTGGAATTTCGAATATTTGTCCTTTATGAGAGATAATTGATCCATCAAGACCTTGTTTAACAATTGCAGTTTCACAAATCTTACCTAGTTCAATACAATTTTCTAAAGGAGTCTCTTTACCCAAAAGAATACTAGCTTCTTCTTTATTGGCAAACACTATATCAATATCATTTTTTATTAAATTTAAGAAAACATCTTTGTATCTTTTTACAGCAAATGGGTCAGCTATATCAAAAGCTACCTTTGTGGATGATTCTTTAGCTATTTTTAAAGCTTTAAGAATAGCTTTTTGTTGGTTTTCTGTATCCCACATATAACCGGTGAAATAAAATAAAGAAGCTTTTTTAAGACTTTCTACATTTATGTCATTTTCATTAAATAGTCTGTTGGCGCAAAGGTATGTACTCATAGTTCTTTCGCTGTCCGGAGTAACAAAGATAATAGAAGAGCCGGTTGCGCTATCACAATCTACTAGTTCATCTTCAACGAAAAAGGTTTTAAGGTTTTCACGGTATTGTCTACCAAATGCATCCTTACCAACTTTACCTGCTAAAATAGTATCTACTCCTAGCATAGAAAGGGCTATAATTGTATTAGGGCAAGATCCGCCACAAGAGTTAACTACTTTTTTGTTCTTCATGAAAGAGAGAAGTTTATCTCTAAAACTTTCATCAATTAACTCCATAGTTCCTTTATTAAGGTTTAGTTTAGTTAGATCTTCATAATCCACATTTGTTATCAAGTCTACAAGAGTATTCCCAATTCCATAAACAATAATATTTTCTTTTTTCATACTTTAAAAGTATTATAAAAAGTTGTTATTTTCAAGATAAAAAATGCCTATAAATTAGTAAAGTAATAAAAAGAGCATAAAAAAGCCACTGAAATGACAGTGGCTTGTGTAAAAAGAAACAAAAGTTTAAAAATCAGCGTTTCCTACAGTTCTTGGGAAAGGAATAACGTCTCTGATATTTTGAACACCAGTAACGTATTGAACTATTCTTTCAAAACCAAGACCGAACCCAGAATGGGGAACTGACCCGTACTTTCTCAATTCCAAATACCACCAGTATTCTTTTTCATCTAAGTCTAAAGACTTCATTCTTTCTTTAAGAATTTCTAAATTAGCTTCTCTTTCACTTCCGCCAATAATTTCACCAAGGCGAGGGACTAACACATCCATTCCTCTAACTGTTTTATTATCTTCGTTGAGCTTCATGTAGAAAGCTTTAATATCTTTTGGATAGTCACTAACAATAACAGGAGACTTGTGAAAAACTTCTGTTAAATATCTTTCATGTTCAGTTTGTAAATCACATCCCCATTCAACAGGGTAGGAAAACTTTTCATTATTTTTCATTAATACTTCAACAGCTTCTGTATAAGTCATGTGAACAAATGGAGCATTTACAACAGCTTCAAGATTTTCTTTAAGACCTTTTTCTACAAATTTAGAGAAAAATTCCATATCTTCTTTGCATTCAGTTAATACTTTATTTATTAAAAACTTTAAAAAGTCTTCAGCAATTTTCATATTTAATTCTAAGTCACAGAAAGCCATTTCTGGTTCAACCATCCAAAACTCTGCTAAGTGACGAGTAGTTGTTGAGTTTTCTGCTCTAAAAGTAGGGCCAAAGGTATAAATGTTTTTTAAAGCCATTGCATAAGCTTCACCTTCAAGTTGACCACTTACAGTAAGGTTTGCCATTTTATGGAAAAAGTCTTTAGAATAATCAACCTCACCTTCTTCAGTCTTAGGAACATTGTTTAAATCTAAAGTAGTAACCTGGAACATTTCTCCAGCACCTTCACAGTCACTTGTACTAATTAAGGGAGTGTGGACCCAAACAAAACCTTGGTTTTGGAAGAATTCATGAACACCGTAGGAAAGAGTGTTTCTAACTCTCATAACAGCACCAAGAAGGTTTGTTCTTGGTCTTAAATGTGCAATCTCTCTTAAATATTCAATACTATGTCTTTTCTTTTGTAGTGGATAATCGTTTCCTGCTTCTCCAACAACTGTTAAATCAGTGCTTTGCATTTCAACAGCTTGGTTTCCACCTTCACTCTTTACAATTGGACCACGAGCTATAACAGCTGCTCCAGTTGAAATTTTAGATAGAAGGTCATTATTATTAAGGGCTTCCTTATCAATAACAATTTGTAAACCCTTGAGACATGAACCATCGTTAAGCTCAAGGAAGCAAACGTTTTTACTTTCGCGCTTTGTGCGTACCCAACCCTCTGCTACAACAATCTTGCCACTGGGTTCTTTTTTTAATAAATCTTTAATTCTCTCATTCATTATAGTTGCTCCTTGAAATTCCATTCATTATCCTTTTTATTCAGCCTTTCCGTCAAGATGTTTTATAGAATAAATCCCGTAACAAGATAAAAAACTTAACAAAATGATATAAGGTATAATTTTTACCTCTAATCATAAAATAAAATAGATATTTAATTAACTCCTTTCTGTAATAAAAGAAACATATACAACTCATACTTAGTTTTTATGTATAAAAAGGAGTATTTAAGGGAAAAATTAAGGCTATTATTGTTTATATTGACACTATTTTGAATAATGTTAATATTGACATATTGACACGTAAGTGTAAAGTGAGTATTTTGCAA
>CAZHNE010000062.1:0-5723 GCA_964533775.1 uncultured Spirochaetaceae bacterium
GCACTAAGATCTTTAGGATTTGACAGAGTATTTGACACCCAGTTTAGTGCAGACTTAACTATTATGGAGGAAGCCCATGAGTTAATCCACCGATTAAGTACTGGGGGAACTCTTCCTATGATTACAAGCTGTTCTCCTGGTTGGATTTCCTTTATTGAGACTTTCTACCCGGAAGAGACTGATCATCTTTCTACTTGTAAATCACCACAACAAATGTTTGGCTCTATTGCAAAGACGTATTATGCCGAAAAGACTAATATAGATCCAAGATCTATTCGTGTTGTTTCAATAATGCCTTGCACAGCTAAAAAATATGAAGCAGGAAGAAGTGAGATTGACAGTGCTTTTGATTATTGGAAAGAGAAAAAGTCATGGAGTGAAGATGAGTATTTCTGTGACGTTGACTATGTTTTAACTACACGGGAATTAGCAAGGATGTTAAAGAGAATAGGGTTAGACTTTGAACATTTACAAGAGGAAAAGTTTGACGATCCATTAGGAGAATCAACTGGTTCTGCTGTCCTATTCGGTGCTACTGGTGGAGTAATGGAAGCAGCTCTTAGAAGTGCTTATGAGATTATTCTAAATAAGAAATTAGAAGCTTTAGATTTTGAGCAGATTCGTATTGGTAAAGGGATAAGAGAGGCAACAATTACTCTTGGTGAAAAGGATTTAAAAGTTGCTGTTGCCAACACTCTTAGCAATGCACGAATTCTTCTTGAGCAAATCAAGGAGGGAAAAAGCCCTTATGCTTTTATTGAGGTAATGACATGCCCAGATGGATGTTTAGGTGGTGGAGGACAACCAATTCCATCAACAAGTGAAATAAGGAAAAAGCGAGCAGAGTCAATTTATGAAGAAGACAGAGGTAAACCAATTCGTAAATCACATGAGAATCCATCTATTAAGGAACTATATTCTTCCTTCTTAGGCAAACCTTTAGGAAAACTCAGCCATGAGCTTTTGCATACTACATACATAAAGCGTAGTGCATATGAGAGAGAAGATAAAAACTCTAATTAAAATTAGACTCCAAAGAGGAGGATATTTCTATTAAAAAATAGGGGGGAACTAGATATCCCTCCTGTTTTTTGTTTACACCTTGATTTATAAAAACCTATTACTCTTTATTCTGTTTTTCAATGTGATCTTTTAACTTTTTCATAATCAAGTCAGGTATATTTTCTAGCTTTACATTTTCAATATCAACTTGAATATCTGCTCTTTGATAAGAGCTCTTAAAAAATGTAAAGTCTTTTTTGATTTCTCTTACATATCTTTTTCTTAAAGGTTCATCTATTTCTACTTCAATAGGATTTGTATCAATATCATAAAACCTCATACGATGTGAAATGTTTTCAGCAGTGTCATGTAAGTAAACAGAGTAGAGGGCAGGATTTTTCTTTTTATGCTTTTTAAGAGTATTTAAATAAACATATTTTAATCCTGATTCCATTCCAATAACTATAGCGTCTTCTCTTTTTGCAAATATTTTATCTAGTACAACACTACCTAACTCTGTACATCCGTATAAATTAAAAGTCTTATTGTGAATTCTCTCTATAGATTCGTTATAGTGATTTTGCATCTCATAGGGAAGATCATAAAGTTTGAAATTCAATTTTTCTGCTAACATTTTTCCAACTGTTGAAGTGCCAACACAATTTAACCCTACTAAGTAAATAATCATAAAATCTCTCCACTTTTTTCTACCAATTAAATTACATCTTTAAATGTAATGATGCATATTTTCCTTTGCATTAGTTTTTACTAATATTGAATATGAAACTATTAATGTCAAGTTATAGAAGTTTACTAAACTTCCTTTTTGCTTAAATATTTCTCACTCTCTTTTTTTATTAAGAGTCTACTTATTCCTCCAAAAGAGGTTTAGTAGATGCTATTAATTCTACATTAGAGCTCTATTATGGTATCCCTTATTGCAAACATGTGTAAATCATAGTATTTTTTTATATGATTAGGAGCAAATAATATTATGAGTATAGATAAAGAATTAGAAAAACAAATAATTTACTTGAGAGACAATATAGTTAAATTATCAAGTAGTTCACATAAAGAAAGAAATAAGGCACTCTCTCTTATAAGAACAGGTTTAATTAGAGATAAAGATCTTATATTCAAAGCGAATGATAAAGATTTAAATAATGCTAAAAAAGCTAATCTTTCTTCCCCTATAATATCTCGCTTGAAATTTGATGAAAAAAAGTTAAATGACTCAATTAGTGGTATCAACATGGTTATTGAACAAAAAGATCCTGTTGGGGATGTTTTAGAGAAAACACTTCTTGATGATAACCTAGTATTAGAAAAAGTCAGTTTCCCTTTAGGCGTAATTGGCATGATCTTTGAATCTCGCCCTGATGCTCTTGTTCAAATAGTTTCCCTTTGTTTAAAGAGTGGAAATGGAATAGTTCTTAAGGGTGGTAAAGAAGCTATAAACACCAACAGAGCCTTAATTGATAGTATTAACAAATCATTAGAACAATCCTCTCTTAAGTCCTTCTGGCTTCTTTTAATTGAAAGCTACAAAGAAGTTGATACGCTTCTTACAATGGATGGATATATAGATTTATTAATTCCTAGAGGATCAAATGAGTTTGTTTCCTACGTAATGAATAATTCTAAAATACCAGTTATGGGACACTCTGATGGTCTTTGTTCAATATATGTTGATGAAAGTGCTGATTTAGAAAAGGCAGCAGTTGTTTGCTACGATTCTAAAACTCAATATCCTTCCGCTTGTAACAGTGTTGAAACAATTTTAGTAAATAAAAATATTGCAGATACTTTTTTACCCCTTTTAAAAAAAGAATTAGATAAGAAGAATGTAATAATCTATGGGGATACTACAGTAGGTAGTATAATAAAGTGTGAAAAAGCAACAGAGGAAGCTTGGGACAGTGAATATCTCGATTATGAAGTTGCAGTTAAAGTTGTAGAAAATATTGATGAAGCTATAGCCCATATTTCAAAACATGGATCTGGACACACTGATGCAATTCTCTCTAGAGATGAAAAAAACATTGTTAAGTTTTTTAACTCAGTAGATAGCGGTGATGTATTTAGTAACTGTAGTACAAGATTTGCTGATGGTTATCGCTTTGGTCTTGGTGCAGAAGTTGGTATTTCAACATCTAAATTGCATGCCAGGGGACCTGTTGGTGTAAAAGGATTAATGAGTACAAAGTACCTTTTAAGAGGTGATAATCAAATAGTTGAAGATTACAGCTTAAACAAAAAAAGCTTTAAGCACATTGAATTAAAAAAAGAATAAGTTGGTGGTATATATGAGTAGGGATTTTTCTCATGTTAAAACAATAGTAGTAAAGGTTGGAACAAACCTGTTATCTACTAAAACAAAAATTGACGAAAAAAGAATAGAAAATATAGTTGAGCAAATAAATGCTCTTAAGAAAAAGGGCTATGGAGTAGTTTTAGTCACCTCTGGTGCTATAGGCATGGGAGCTAAGGAGTTAAAAATAAAGCATAGTGTGCAAGATATTGCACTTAGACAAGCTTTAGCTTCAATCGGCCAACCTGTTTTAATGAGCTCTTATAGAAAATATTTTAAAAAACACGATATTGTTTGCTCTCAAGTTTTAATAACAAGAAAAGAATTAGATAATAGAAAAACTTACGTTAATTTAAGAAACAGTATATTTACTCTTTTAGACTTAGGTATTGTTCCTATTCTTAATGAAAATGACTCAATAAGCACAGCTGAAATTGGATCTGCATTTGGAGACAATGATAGAATGAGTGCTTTAGTAGCATCAAAAATTGATGCGGAGTTATTAATTATATTAACAGACATTGATGGATTATATGATGACAATCCTGCAACTAACCCGGCTGCAAAGTTAATAAAAGAAATTAAAATAATAGATGATGATATTATGAACTGTGCAAAAGGTGCGGGGTCTACTTTTTCAACTGGTGGAATGAGAACTAAACTATTAGCAGCTAAAATTGCTTCTATTGCAGGATGCAACTGTGTTATAGCTAGTGGAATGGATGATAAAGCCTTAATTAAAATTGTCGAAAATGAAGATATTGGAACATTTATTCATTCAAAAGAAAAAAAGAAACAAAGAACAAGATGGATAATGAATAGTTCAACAAACGGCTCTATAAAAATAGATGATGGAGCTAAAAGGGCTCTTGAAGATCATAAAAGTTTACTTCCTTCAGGTATTATAGAAACAATTGGAGTATTTGAAGCTGGAGATGTTATTGATATCCTTGATAAGAATGGACTTGCGTTTGCAAAAGCTGTCCCTTATTATGATAGTACTGATATTTTAGCGATTATTGGTCACAACAGTAGTGACATTGAAAGTTTGTTAGGACCAGGGAAAAAAGCTGTTATTTTCCGACCAGAGGATTTAGTATTTACACATGAGCCAAAATAATAAATATAGAATATATCATCGAAAACAAGATTTAGGAAAAAAAATAGAACAGCTACACGGTAGTGAGCAACTCGCTATTGGTATTGTTGATGTTGGAACGTTAGAACAATTAGAAAATACCCTTTCTTGGTATGTTCAAAATATGAACTTTACTCTTCATGCTGTAATTAGTGGAGAGAGAGGTGATATTAATAGTTTTAAAGCAAAGTATCCTGATGTAACTTTTATAGTATTTCCTTCAATGCCTTCTTTTGGAGAATGTGTTAATACAGTAGCAGATGAATGTTTTACAACATTTTTTATGACAGTGAGAAGTGATGTTGAGATAATTCGATTTGAAGGAGCTTACCTTTTTGAAATATTAAATAGTAAAGACTCTCCTGTTGGATTAGTTCCAGCAATAGCTAATAGTAACAAAGAAATCATTCCGTCAATGAGAGCTCCAAGGCTTAATGGTCATTTTATTGATCCTGAGTCATACTTTCCTCATATTTCATCAACTGAAGTTTATCACACCCTTTATCCATTTAGAGGGATGGGTCTTTTTGATAGGGCTCTTTTTCAGCGTCTTAGAGGCTATGATGCTGATATTAAAAGCGAATATTATCAGTTTTTAGACTTTGGTATAAGATGTAATGAGTTTGGACATTTTATTGGATGTACTAGCGCCTTTATAATTAGATTTCCAGATAGATTAAGTGTTATTGAGGACAGATCTGCAGTAGAGGGATTAAGTAAAGTACATACAAGAGCTTTAGGTGTAGAAATTATTAATGGTAAAAACTATGCTCGTAAAACTAGAGGACATTTTGATAGAAAGGTTTTTAATTCAGAAGTTAAAAACAGACTTGTCTTATTAGTTAAGAAAGATTTTAATACTTTGATAAAAAAGTGGAAATATACTCCAGATGAAGAAAGGGCAAGAAGTGAGAGCTAGGTTTTGATAAGGAAAGTTTATACTAAGAATAAGAACAATTTATTAACTAAAACTATTTTAATAGTTTTTTTATTATGTTTTTCCGCTTTAAATTTAAATGCAACATCTCTTTTTGACTACCCAATCTCCACTATTTTCATAGATCCAGGTCATGGAGGAGTAGACAGTGGAGCCGCTGTTACTCATGACTTTAATCCCTTAATTGAAGAAAAAGATATAGTTTTAGATATTTCTCTAACCCTAGAGCAATACTTAAAGAGAGAAATGCCTTCTTTAAATGTTATTTTAACTAGAAGTGATGATACTTATTTAACTCTTCAAGAAAGAAGTGAAGTAGCTTATAAAACTCCTCT
>CAZHNE010000062.1:5823-7916 GCA_964533775.1 uncultured Spirochaetaceae bacterium
ATGATACTTATTTAACTCTTCAAGAAAGAAGTGAAGTAGCTTATAAAACTCCTCTTGAGAGTAGAACAGGCTCTCTTTATGTATCGATACACGCCAACTCTGCTAATAACAATGCTCATGGATTTGAAATTTTTACAAAACTAAAAGATAAAACAGTATTTCTTTATGATGAAGAAACCCCATTAAAAAACATTTCATTATTCTCTAACAATGACTTACTAACTCTTAATAAAAAGCAATATAACACAAGTTATGATCTTTCAAAAAACATTCTTGACTCTGTTCTTAAAGATTTCCCTGATATAAAAAATAGGGGAATAAAGAGTGAAGATTTTTATGTTTTAAATGTTTGTAGAACTACAGCTTGTTTAGTTGAAGTTGGCTTTATATCAAATGAAAAAGAAGCTAAAAAACTTTTAGACAAATCTTATCGAGATAGCATGGCTAAAGCGATAGGAAAAGGAATAATCGAGACAATAAAAAATCGGAGGTAAATTCCTCCGATTATTGTTATTGCTATTAGCTCTCTTGCCTTAGTCTTTCTTCCTTAATTATATCAGTTTTAAGGTTTTTAAGCTTGCTAGATAAACTTACTTTATAAATGTGAGGGTTTATTTGTCTCTTATAAGACTTATGGAATTTTTCAAGATTCTCTATTCCAATCTTTTGTAATTCTTGTAATGTTTTCATCCCCTCAAGTCTAGATCCATTTTCCATCTTTTTAGTTAATAAAGGTTTTATAGAAGTGTATTTATCCCTTCTTAATCTAAAGAAGTCTGTTTCACTAAAGGGGTGGAAGAAAGTATAATCTTTACCCATAACAACCTTTTCATCATCCAAAGTTATTAAATCAGCTATAGCACCAAGCTCTTCATCGTAAAATCTCCAAACTTGTTTAACTCCTGGATTTGTTGTTTTACCAAAAGAGTTAGATATTTTCATTGTTGGCGTAAAAGAACCATCCTTATCTTCTTTTGCACATAATTTGTAAACACCGTTTAGGGAAGACTGAAAGCCTCCTGTTATTAGGTGGGTTCCAATACCCCAAATATCGATTGGTACATTTTCACTAACAAGTGCTTGAATAATTTCTTCGGTAATATCATTAGATACAACTATTGTTGCATCTTCTAAGCCGGCATCATCAAGTCTACCTCTAATTACCCTTGGAAGATAACTCATGTCCCCACTGTCTATTCTAACTCCAATCTTTTTACCAATTGCTTTTTGTTCTAGTCCAATTTTTATAGCATTGTCTATTCCAGAACCTAATGTATCGTATGTATCTATAAGTAAGTTACAATTATCTGGATAAATTTCAGCAAATTTTCTAAATGATTCTTCTTCACTATCAAAGCTCATTACCCAAGAGTGTGCCATTGTTCCACTAACTGGAATGTTAAAGACTTTGCCAGCTAAGGTGTTACTTGTAACTTTAGTACCACCTATAAATGAAGCTCTTGCTCCACTTAGTGCTCCATCTTCTCCTTGAGCTCTTCTTAGTCCAAACTCCATAATGCTGGAGCCTTTACTTGCAATTGCCATTCTGGAAGCTTTTGTGGCTATTAAAGTTTGGAAGTTTATAGTGTTTAATAACATGCTTTCTATTAGTTGTGCATCCATTAAAGTTGTGTGAATTCTCATTAAAGGCTCACCTGCAAACACAACCTCAGCTTCATCCATAGAGTAAATTGTTCCTCCAAATTTATAAGTACTAAGGTAGGACAAAAAGTCCTCATCAAACATTTTTAAAGTTCTTAAGTACTCAATATCACTTTCACTAAATGTAAAGTTTTCAAGCTTTTCTAAAAGCACATCTAGCCCTGTAAAAAGGGCGTATCCTCCGTTAAAAGGGTTTGTTCTAAAAAACATATCAAATACGACTGTTGGGTTGTAATTGTTTTTATAGAATCCTTGCATCATTGTTAATTCATAGAAATCCGTTGTTAAAGCACTAATCTTCATATAATTACCTTACTTCCTTGGTTTTATAACATCAAAGTTTGTATATGGAACTAAAGCTTTAGGAATTGTAATTGAACCGTCTTTATTTTGGAAGTTTTCCATAATAGCAACAATTGCTCTTGAAATTG
>CAZHNE010000062.1:8016-9408 GCA_964533775.1 uncultured Spirochaetaceae bacterium
CCGTATTCACCATCTTCGCCTCTACCAGGCATCCAAGCTTCAATATCATACTTTCTATAGGCGGGAGCACCTAAGTCTCCAGTACAGGTATCAACAACTCTGTATGGAATTTCTAAAGAAGAGAATAGTTCCTCTTCAATTGCAAGAAGTTGTTCATGAATTTTTTCACTATCTTCTGGTAAACAGAGAACGAACATTTCTACTTTAGAAAATTGGTGTACTCTATAAAGTCCCTTTGAATATTGTCCTGCACTACCAGCTTCACGTCTAAAACAGTGAGAGAGACCAGCCATTTTTATAGGAAGATCTTCTTTATTAACAAATTCGTTACTGTAATACCCACCAAGTGTTATTTCTGCAGTACCTACTAAGCAAGTATCGGTATTTTCAATATTATAAATATTGCTTTCAGGACCTCTTGGATTAAAGCCAATACCTTGAAGAATTTCTTCTTTAGCAATATCTGGTGTTATATAAGGAGTAAAGCCTTTTCTCATTAACAAATCTGTTGCATATCTTTCTAAAGCCATTTGAAGAATTACAGCTTCGTTTTTAACGTAGTAGAATTTAGGACCTGAAACTTTTGTTCCCTTTTCAAAGTCTAAAAGGTCTAACTTTTCTCCAAGTTCTACGTGGTCTAAAGGTTTGAAATCAAACTTTGTAGGCTCAAGGAAGAATTTAATTGCAGTGTTATCTGTATCTTCTTTTCCAACAGGAGCACTAGGGTGTGCATAGTTAGGAATGGTTTTAGCTAGAGACATATATTCTTTTTCAACAACTTTAAGCTTTTCTTCTAGTTGGGATATTTCTACCTTTAAGGCTTTGCCTTGTTCAATAAGGTCCCCTCTAACTTCAGGGTCTAATTTGCCTTTCATTTTAGCTGCATTAGCATTTCTTTGGCTTCTTAGTTCTTCACTCTTTTGAAGTAAAGAAGCTCTTTCTTCTTGCAATGCAATAATGCTATCTAAATCTACATTCATAAAACGGTTTTTTATGTTTAATGAAATTTCTTCTTTTCTGCTTTTAAGTTCTTTTAAATCAATCATGCTCTAATCCTTGAGTTTGAAATTATATATATAATGTTAATGTGTTTAGAATAATTGTACTAGTTACAATATTATTTTTCCTCTAATTCTTTAGACTTTTTTGCAGTATTAATAACACTGTTAATAACTGCACTGCTAAAACCGTGATCTTTTAGTGTTTTTATACCTTCGATAGTTGTTCCCCCAGCTGAACAAACTTTACTCACTAAGCTAATAGGGTTTTCTTTGTCTTCTTCATAAAGAGACTTTGCACTTTCCATTGTACTAAATGCAATATCTAAAGCTGTGTTGTAAGAGATGCCTTGATGAGTTCCACCAAGAGCTAATGCGTGTGCAAATTCTAAAA
>CAZHNE010000063.1:0-9293 GCA_964533775.1 uncultured Spirochaetaceae bacterium
GAACAAAAGCTATGTTTTTCTCTCTCATAGCTTTAACTGGAATATTCTTTATAGGTAACCCCGCTCCGATAAAGACAACATCAACAGCTTCTTCTATTGCAACATCTAACATTTGTTTAAAGTTATTAATTGCAAACATGATGTTAACCCCAATTATTCCTTTAGTTTTCTCTCGTGCAATTCGTATTTCTTTTCTAAAAGCTCTTATATTAGCACCAAGGCCATCTTTAAAATAATCTTTATCTAAAAGGCCTATACCATTTGCGGCAATAACACCTACTCCCCCTTCATTAGCTACAGCACTAGCTAATGAGGATAAGGAAATACCTACACCCATACCACCTTGAACTATAGGTAAAGTAGCCTCATGAATTCCAATTTGAAGTTTAGTAAAGGTTTTTCTACTTCTATTAGTAAGATCAATTTGCCTAATAACTTGCTTAATAGGGAAGCTTTTATCAACTGCCTTAGTTAGTTGCTTTAAAGAACTGAACATATTGTTAATTTTTAATGTTTCCATTTATTTTCTCCATTATTACACTATTTTTCTTTTATTTGCGTATAATTTATTTTATCATACTATTTTTACATTTTTTAAGAAAGTGTCAAAAACAATAAATTAAATACATTTATTACTTTTTTTATTTGTGAAGGAAAATTACTATATCAACCTTTAAAGAAAAGAGTATTTTTACTCATAAGTGTTAAATTACTTTCAACAGACTATAATATTAACTCAAATATACCCCAACATCATTTTTAGAACTAAAATAAAACAAACATTAGTATCAGCAAGTTATAAAACAAACAACTTATTAAACAAACTGTAATTAGCTAAGCAAAAAGGCTACCCTTTGGTAGCCTTTTATATTAGTAATAATGTTTATAATTATCATTATTCTTCTCTAATCCAGGAGAACACATATTCCATATTTTCAGGTATTTCTAATATTGGTTGTTTTAATACTTTAAAGCTTCCCTCAAAACCTTGTTCCTTAACTGCCAAATCAAAGTGCGCAGCTGCAATACCTATATCTATTCTTTGAATATCATAAGGGAACATTCCACTAAATCCTAAAGTCTTTTCTTCATAGAAATGCCATATATTATCCCTTAAGACAATTCTCCAAGGTTGCTTATTTACAGCTGATGGAGCTAAGCGAACCATCTCTAAGGCAAACTCAAAATTTGATGCTTCCCCCTGAGTAAGAGGAGTATTAAAATTATCTTTAAAAAATAGCTTGTCCCAAGTTTTGCGTTTATGGGATACTGCAATTTTTCTCATGAAAACATCTTTAATACGCTTTTTATCTGATGCGTATCCATATGGAGTGACAATTGGTAGTATTTCACCTTCTTCTATATCTAAAGATTTAGAAAACCCTTTTTGATCAAATGTTTTACCAAGCCAACAAGTCCCTATATCTAAATTAGATAAATAAAGCATCAATGTTTCAACTTCATATCCTAAAGCTTCTAATGATAATGGCTCTAACTTTATTGTTGCCCCAATATACTGCTTAGCTCCTTCAATAATTCCATAGGAACCCCGAAGCTTATCACCACTTAAGTATTCACTACCAAAATAATGGAAATTAACTTTTTTCCCAAAAGGATTATCTAAAGAGTCTACAAATAATCTAATAGATTTTTGAATATCTGCAGCAATTTCTTTATCACTATAATTTCTTACACTATAACGCTTTTTAACAGCGTTTTCTATTTTAAAATCAAGCTTCACTTGTATTTTCTCCTTAGTTAAAACACATGTAAATAATTTAATATATTTATTAATTAATCTAACTAATAACAAAATACTACTAAAACTCTAAAAAAACAAATGCCCTTTGTTTATAATTTCTTACACTTTATTAACTTAACTAAATTTTAGTTTTATGTATGTATGACTCAGAACTATTTAAACTGGCCTAACTGTGATTACGTAAAATAAAAGCTAGCTTTTATTTCTTTTTACAAAGAATCAAACTAGCTTTTTCTCTTATAGTTATTTTTTATTTATATTAAAAACACCAATATATAGTAATGACAAAGCCTTTATTAATAAGAAGCTATCTTTTTACCATATTCAACTGCTTCCTTTTCTGCATCCGCTGTTGGATTCCACTGGTTTCTATAACCTTCTTCCACTACTTCAAAGCCAGCATCTTTCATCAAGCCGTTAAGTACTTTTACAGATTCTCCACTCCAGCCATAACAACCAAATGCTGCAGCTTTTTTCTTTTTGAACTTCATAATCTTTATTAAATGAATAAATCCAGCCATTGAGTGTAAAATATTGTTTCCAATAGTTGGAGATCCCATTATAACAGTCTTAGATTTAAAGACATCTACAATCATATCATTTTCGTCATTCTTAGCTATGTTATGTAGTTTAACAACAACATCTGAATCTACTAAAGCTATTCCTTCTGCAATTCTTTCAGCTAGTTTCTTTGTTCCGTTCCACATTGTGTCGTAGAAAATAGTTATTTGGTTTTCTTGATAATCATTTGCCCATTGGATATATTTCTCAATAATTTGCATTGGGTTATCTCTCCAGATAATACCATGACTTGTTGCTATCATATCTATAGGTAAGTTTAGTGCAATAACTTCATCTAGCTTTCTTCTTAACATAACATTAAAGGGGGTAAGAATATTTGCAAAGTATTTAATTGATTCTTCATAAAGCTCACATTGATCAACTAAGTCGTTAAATAGTTTTTCTGTTGCATAATGCTGTCCAAAAGCATCATTACTAAAGAGAATATTATCTTCAGTAAGATAAGTTGCCATGCTATCCGGCCAGTGCAACATTGCCATTTCGACAAAAACTAATGATTTACCATTACCAATATCTATAGAGTCACCTGTTTTTACTACTTTAAAGTTCCAATCTTCATGAAATTGTCCTTTTAAAGATTTTACAGCGTTTGCTGTACAATAAATCGGAGTATCCGGAATGTGTTTCATTAAAGCAGGAAGTGCTCCACTGTGATCAATTTCACCATGGTTTGCAATAATATAATCAATTTTAGTTAAATCAATTTCTTTTGCTAAGTTTTCTACAAACTCATCTGCAAAAGGAATCCATACAGTATCAATTAATACTGTCTTTTCCTCTTCTATTAAATAAGAGTTATATGTGGAGCCTCTATGTGTTGAGTATTCTTCACCATGAAACTTCTCTAATTCCCAGTCTACCTTTCCTACCCAAGAAACATTGCCTTTTACATGTTTTCTCATAAACCTATTTTCCTCCTAATGAAAATTATTAAATACACTATAGTATATTTAGCCTTCAATAATAATAGCTTCAGTTGGACAACTGCTTGCTGCTTCTTTTGCACTCTCTTCATTCTCAGCTGGTACTGAATCAAGAATAACCGTTGCTATTTGCTCATCGTCCATTTGAAATACTTCAGGACAAATTGAAACACATAATTCACAACCAATACATTCATCTCTGATAATTTTTGCTTTCATAAAAATACTCCTATGTTTTTTATATTTACGTTAACAATTAAATTTATATAATTAATAATTTCTTAACTCTAAGGTTATTATCCTATAAATAAACCCGTCTGTACGTTGCTTAAGCAACAGGAGGCTGATTGTTTTAGTATTATATCATTTGCAGAAACACTCTATTTACTCATTATTCGCCTAACCTTTAGCATTGTCAAATGCAATTTTAGCTTTTAATATAATTTATAGAAAAATATTTAGGTTTTTACTAGCCGGTTGAAAATCTTACTTTTAGTCTTGATAGCTTTAATTTACCTTAAATGTTATTTAAAAAAACTATCTTGCACTCTAACAGCATGGTATACTGTTTTAAATCTTTTTAAATGGAGGCTTTGAGATGGTTAAGCATAAGAGTATTATAGTGGTTGGTGCTGGAATTACTGGTTTAACAACAGCTACATCTCTAGCTATGAGAGGTCATTCTGTACTACTTTTAGAGAAAAATGATACTTGTGGAGGTTTAGTAAATTCTTTCACTCGAGAAGGGTTTCTTTTTGACGGAGGAATTAGGGCTGTTGAAAATGCAGGCATGGTTAAACCTATGTTAAAAGAGCTAGAAATCGACTTACCATTGTATCCTAGCAACGTATCTCTTGGAATTGCGGATAAAATAATAAAAGCTGATAACAAGAAAAGCCTTGCTGCCTATGAAAAAATCCTTAAGGAGCTCTATCCCCATAGCACTGACGATGTTAAAAAGGTTATAAAAGTCATCGGTAAATTTGACATTTACATGCAAGTTCTTTTTGGCAGTGACAGTCCATTTTTTAAAGATATTAAACGTAATCTAAAGTACTACTTTAGTACCTTTATAATTTGGATTATTCGATTTATTGCTACCAGCATTGCTATAATGAGAATGCAAATGCCAATGGAAAAGTTTTTAAATAAACTAATAAAAAATGATTCTTTAAGAGATATCATTTCTCAACACTTTTTTAAAAGCACTCCCGCTTTCTTTGCTATGAGTTATTTTTCACTATATCCAGACTATTACTACCCTAAAGGGGGTGTTGGGAGTATTCCTAAGGCTTTAAGTGATAGACTTATAGAAATTGGTTCAGAAGTAAAAACCAATACAGAGGTTATAAACTTGATGCTCTTAAAAAAACCTTAACTGATTCTAAAGGGAACCAATACTCCTACGATAAGTTAATTTGGTGTGCTGATATGAAATATCTTTACAGAATGATTTCTGCTGATGGGTTTGCTTCTCCAATAAAAACAAAAATTTTGAAAGAGCAAGAGAAGATTCTTTCAAGTCGCGGAGCAGAGTCTGTCTTCACTCTCTTTTTAGCCGTTGACTTACCTCCATCTTACTTTAGTGAAATATCAGAAGGTCATTTCTTTTATACTCCATCTAAAGAAGGACTTGGCGAGCTCCATCTCTCTAAACTTTCTTCAATACTTGATAACTGGGAAAGGTTTAATAAAGATGATTTCTATAACTGGTTAAAAGCTTTCTGCGAGAAAAATACTTATGAAATATCTATTCCGGCTCTTAACGATAGTAGTACAGCTCCTGAGGGAAAAACAGGTCTTATAATCAGCTTCCTCTTCGATTATGAATTAACTAAAAGAATTGAAGAAGAGGGATGGTACGATGAATTTGAAGAGAAAATTAGCGGTTTTATGATACAAACTCTTAGGGACTCTGTTTACAGTAAGTTAAAAGAAAATATTATTTTCTCCTTTACATCTAGTCCAAGAAGCTTAGAAAGAAGAGTAAGCAGTTCAGAAGGTGCCATTGTTGGCTGGTCATTTGAACAAGATATACCAATTTCAGCTAGTATGTTAAACATGAAAGAAGCTGTAGTTACTCCTATTCCTGATCTTTACAGAGCAGGACAGTGGACAGTTAGTCCTGCGGGGTTACCTACTTGTATAATGACTGCAAAAATAGCAGCAGACAGGGTGCATGGTGAATTATCTTAATGATGATTCGCTCCCGTGGTAAAAAAAAAGTTATATTTTCTAGTATTTACTATTATATATATAGTTTTATAGAAACTAATTCAACAAAGCTCCCTAAAGCAAAATTATGGGGCTTTGTTTTATTTAAAACAAAAAGATTTAATTAAATATCAGATTTACTTTACTCACTGAATACACCACCCTCCATTTTATAATTTTTATCTACAATCGACATTGTAGATTACATTTAAGATACTAAAATGAAAGTGTTTTTATGTTTCTGATCTTGGATAGCTTTTAGAATAATACCTTCATTTATACTATCAACACCGCTAGTTAGCTCATCTAGGAGTACTAATTTTGAGCCACGTAAAAAAGTACGAGCAAGAGCTATACATTCTTTTTTATCCAGCTGAAAGGGGTTTCCCCTAAAATCCAACTTTACTCTTATACCCATCAGCAGGCTGCATTATAAAATTGTGTATAGAAACTTTACGACAAGCTGTTTCTATTTCTTTTCTAGTAGCATTTGGCTTAGCTATAAGAAGGTTTTTCTCTATAGTGTCATCAAACAAATAAGTTGACTGACTAACCATAGTTACACTATCAGATAAGCTTTAAGAATTAATACTATCGATATCTACTTTATTAAGAGAAATAACACCACTACCCTTTTGCCAAAACCTCATTAAGAGTTTTAATAGCATCTACTTTCCAAAACTTCCTACTATACCAACAATTTCACTTTCTTTAACATTCATACTAACATTTGATAAAAGCTAGTTTTCATTATCCTAAAGGCAATACACTATACACTATTTTATCCAGACATTGAGTTAAACTTAAATTGGACCATTTAGCAGAAGAGGCTATAACAGTAGCGACTCTTAAAAAGATCGCGATACTTGTAAACAGTATCATAGTGAAATAAAAACGGATCTAAACTTTTAAAAACTAGCTTCTGGCAAATATAGATTGTATAAAATGCTGCACTCATCATTAACCAATGAATACAATTTATTAAGAATAGATAAGCTTATAAATAAAGCCTTCCCTATATTAGTTTAAAACCAACTACAACAGTACCTGACAAAACACCTACTTCTAATGCAGTTTAGAAGAAATTACTGTCTCTACAAACAATTATATTTATAAAAAGCATCTGTAATTCAAAGTGAAATGCCTCAACATTTATAAAAAGGTGTATCTTTTAGTACAAATTGAAGTGAAAACAGGTTAAAGGCAGACATACTAAAAGCAAATAGTAAAACAAAATCCGCAAAGTAAAATAGTAATACCCTACCACAAGCTAAAATGACGGAATATTTTAATTTATAGGATTTTGGATTTATTTTATTTTGAAAAATTATTCAAATATATTTAACCAATTCAACTCTTGGCCATATTGAGTGCTTAAAATTATACAAATAAATCTACTTATAAATACTAAAAGTAAACACAATATTGCTCCTAGTTATCAAATATTTTCTCTTTAGTAAAATAAATTCTTGTATCAATATTCAACCCCTTATAATTGTTTGAATTATCAACTTACCACTGTTATAATAAATAATAGGTATAGTGATATGTTTTAGTGAAAATTTGGTTAGATAAAGAAAAAGGAAGTAAAAATGGGAATAAGGTTTCATAGGTCTATTAAAATTGCTAAAGGTGTAAGGTTAAATATCTCTAAAAAAGGTTTTGGTGTTTCTGTTGGCCCAAGGGGAGCAAAAATTTCAACAGGACCTAGTGGAGTATATTCAAATATTGGAATCCCTGGTTCTGGTCTCTATGCTCGTAGCAAAATCTCAGGAACTTCAAAAAACACAAATCCATCTAATCAAAATTTAGGAAGTTCTCCTACCACTAATAGTAAAAGTTACGACGTTCAAATCTCAATAGATGATAAAACAGGAAAAGAAGAAATTAAGGTTTTTGATAAAGGAGTAGAAGTACATGATAAGTCTTTAATAAGAAAGATAACATCAGATTCTACTTTCAAAGAAAGGTTAAAAAAGTTAAGAGAACAAACAAATGAAATTGTCAAAGAAAAAACAAATGTTTTAGTTGAAATTCATAAACACTCTCAATCAATACCGAACTGGGAAGAGTTAAAAAAAGAAGCAAAAACTAAAAACCCAAAAAAGTATATTAAAGCTATTTTCAACATTCCTAAACCCAGTAGAAAAGATGTATATAAAAAGCTTGAAGTTGAAGCTAAAGATAATGTAAAAGCTATTTTCTGGAGAAAAAAGAAAGCAAGAGAGTACATTAACCAAAAAATTGACAAATCTTTAGAAGCTGAAATAAAAAAATGGCAATTAGAAAAAGATAATTTTGAATTAAAAGAAAAAGAAGCGGAAGTTGTCTTTAATAATAAACAATTATCCCAATTTGATGATTGGGAAAAAGAGTTTAACTTACTTTTTAATCCTAGTGTCGAATACCTTTCTAACAAGCTTGAAAAACAACTCTCTGAAATAGAAATACCTGTGGATTTTTCAGTTTCCTTTGATATTCTTGAGGACGGAAAAACAATATATCTTGATATAGATCTTCCGGAAATTGAAGATTATCCACAAAAAAAATCTAGTATTCTAGCTTCTGGTAAACTTTCGATAAAAAACAAAGCTATTAAAGAGAAAAAGTTTGAATATAAAAGAAGTGTTTCGGGCTTGAGTATTTATTTTGCTTCTATAGCTTTCTCACTTTCCCCAATTGTAGAAGAGGTTTTTGTTTCTGGATATACACAAAGAATTAATAAAGCTACTGGAAATACAGAAGATGAATATGTATATTCTGTTAAATATGACTTTAAAGGGTTTAATAATTTAAACATTGATAAAATTGAACCTGAATTAACTTTGCAATCTTTTGAGCATAGAATAAAAACAACTATGCAACATGATTTAAGAAAGATTGAACCTTTTACTCCTTAAATTAACTAAAAGTTACCAACAAAAGGTGGTTATGCCTTAATATTTTTTAACTTTTGATCCTAAACAATTAAAAGGTATATTCTTTTTTTCTAAAAACCTAAAAGCGAATACAAAATAAATGCATAAAACTGTTGACCGGTTTGGTCAACAGTAGTATTATAAATTATAATATTTGTTAATAAATATAAATCTGAGGAAGATGATAATGGAAGACAAGCTTAAAAAAATGAACAAGGATAATAGAATACGTCTCATTAATAGTGCAATGAAAGAGTTTGGAGCAAACAGATTTGACAAAGCTTCTACTAATGTAATTGTTAAAGAGGCCAATATTTCAAAAGGGCTACTTTTCCATTATTTTAAAACAAAAGAAGCTTTGTTTGATTACTTAGTTTTTTTTACTATAAGCAAAATGGGTAATGCTATAGTTGATCAAGTAGATTGGACTGACGGGGATTTAATAAACCGTATGCAAACTATTATTAAGATAAAATTAGGAATTTTACAAAAATACCCACACATGTTAAGTTTTTCAAAAAACATATATGAAAGAATATCGATTGCTGAATTAAAACAACTAACAGATAAGCTTATCCCTGATCTTTATTACCAAATTTACTCTCACAACATTGATTATTCTCTATTCAAAGAAGAGTACGAGGTTGAAAGTGTAATAAATATAATTCAATTATTTTTAGATGGTTTTGCTGAGCAGCAACAACAAAAATATAAAGACACACCTTTAATAAATGAAAATTTAGAAAAAGAGATAAAAGAAATTGAAAAATATTTATCTATTTATAAACAGGCCTTTTACAAAAAGAGTGATTAAATACAAGAAAAACCATTGAGGAGAAAACTATTATGATTTCAGTTAAAAACTTATCCCATTCTTACAGTAATGATGATAAA
>CAZHNE010000064.1:0-3979 GCA_964533775.1 uncultured Spirochaetaceae bacterium
CCATAATACATTGTTAGTTTACCAGTTTTTCCATCACAAAGGGTTGCACAAGGAAATACTACATTAGGTACATCTCCTACACATTCGTAATATGTTTCAGGACCTAATAAGTAGTCTTTTGTTCTATATTTTACTTTCCAAGGTTCATCAAGATCTAAAATAGCACCACCTACTCTATAAACAAAGCCGTTACAGGTTGTTATTACCCCGTGATAAATTAACAACCACCCTTCATCAGTTTCAATTGGAATAGGTCCAGGTCCTATCTTAGTAGATTGCCAAGCTGAAGTAGGACCAGGTACTGTTCCCATCATATATCTATGATGTCCCCAGTATTCAAGATCTTTACTTTGACTTATAAAAATATCACCAAATGGTGTGTGACCAGTATCACTTGGTCTACTCATTAACATGTATTTTCCGTTTATTTTTCTTGGAAATAAAACACCATTTCTGTTGTATGGCAAAAAGCAGTTTTCCATTTGATAAAAAGTCTTAAAGTCATAGGTGTAACCCATACCAATAGTTGGACCGTGATAACCATTACACCAAGTTATATAATACTTTCCATCCATGTAGCATACTCTAGGGTCATAGCGATATTCTAAGTTTAAAATCTCTTCATCAGCGCCCTCCATTTTAATAGGCTCATCTTCTATAGTCCAATGAATCCCATCATCACTAAAGCCAGCAAAGATGTTCATAAATATTGATTTATCATCACATCTAAAAACACCTGCAAAGCCACCTTCAAAAGGAACAACAGCACTGTTGAAAATACTATTAGCAGTCTTTTGATCGTGTCTATTAATTATTGGATTGTTTTCATATCTCCAAAAAGGATCTTTATTTCCTTCTGCTCGCTCTCTCCAAGGAATATTAGGTATTTCTTCTGATTTAATCTTATACATTGTTTTCTTAACCATTTAGAAAAATGGTATCCTCCTTTGATTACATTTGTTTTTAGATAAATATTATTTCACTCCTTAAATACTAACCTATAACTGGTAATTTTTCACCATATTTTTTAGCATATAACTAATAAAGTAAAACGTAAAAAATCTTTAAGCTTTTTTTCTTGTGTGATACTATAACGCTTAAGAGGTGTTTTAATGAAAAACTTAATAACTAACAAACAACTAAACAAGTTTAAAGAAAACTATAATTCTTCTGCTAAGAATTTTGTAGCAGAAAATGCTGTTATAAATAACGGGATTTTAAAAAGTGCTAAAACAATGAAAAGCACTGTAGAGAATACACATGAATACTCTGTTGAAATAAATACTGGTGAAATTACAAACCAAAAAATGTCTGGTAGATGTTGGATGTTTGCAGCATTAAATATTATGAGACTAGAAATTATGGATAAGTTAAACCTCGAAACATTTGAGCTTTCTCAGTCCTACCCCTTTTTCTTTGACAAGTTAGAAAAATCAAATCATTTTCTTGAAAATATTATTGAAACAATTTCTCTTCCTTTAGACTCTAGAGAAGTAGCTTTTTTACTTTCTGACCCTTTAGGGGATGGTGGACAATGGGATATGTTCTCATCCTTAATTGATAAATACGGAGTTGTTCCTAAAACATCCCAGCCTGAAAGTTTCTCTTCTTCTCAATCTAGATATATGGTTAATTTATTAACTAAAAAACTAAGAGAGTTTGCAGTAGTTCTTAGAGAAAAAGCCGTAACTACTAAAGATATTTCCGCTTTAAGACTTTTAAAAGATGAAATGTTAAATACTATTTATAGAATGCTTAGTATCTCTTTAGGTGAACCACCTAAAACTATAACACTAGAGGTTAAAGATAAGGATGATAAATTTATTAGAATCAAAGATATCACTCCCCAAGAATTCTACAAGAGATATGTTGATATGGACATGAATGAATATGTGAGTTTAATCAATGCCCCTACAAAGGACAAACCTTACTACAACACTTATACAGTTAAGTTCCTTGGTAATGTTCAAGGTGGATATCCTGTTAAGTATCTTAACCTTCCTATTGAAGATTTAAAAGAAATAGCTATCAAACAAATGAAAGATGATAAAGCTGTTTGGTTTGGTTGTGATGTTGGCCAGTCTAGTGATAGAGACTCTGGTATTATGGCTTTGGATATTTTTGATCTAGAGAACTTATTTAGCACAACATTTCCAATGACAAAAGCTCAAAGGTTAGATTATGGTGAAAGCTTAATGACTCATGCCATGGTACTCTCTGGTGTAAATTTAGATGAAGAGGGTAAACCTAACAAATGGAGAGTTGAAAACAGCTGGGGAGATAAACCAGGTAAAAAAGGTTATTACGTTATGAGTGACTCTTGGTTTGATGAATATACCTACCAAGTAGTTGTTAACAAAAAGTACTTAAGTGCAGAACAATTAGAAATGTTAGCAAAAGAGCCTATTGTTTTAAAACCTTGGGATCCAATGGGTTCCTTAGCCTTGTAATTATAGCTATATTTAATAATTTGTTTTTAAATACTACTAATTAACCTTTAGATACCATCTAATTAAAGAATAAAGAAGCAAAAGCTCAGCAAGAGCTTTATGCTCATTAAAATACACAAAACCTTTCAGAGAGAGAATATTTCTTTTTCTGCAAGGTTATTCTTACCTCTTAATCCAAAGATACTAAACCTGTTTTTAAAGTATTTAGACATCATAACTTATGATTTCTTTTGCTTTATTCCAAATATAACAAATATTCCTAACACTGAAAATAAGGATAAAACTTGAAAACCAGTAGTAAAGTTTCCAGAAGTTGCATCTAAAATTGATCCAAATCCAACCGGTCCTATTGTTATTCCCAAATTAGAAGCTGCAGTTAATACTGCTAACCCCATACCAGTATGTTCTCTCTTAACCACTTCTGGTAGAAGTGAAAACACAACAACTGGTGTAAAAGAAAAACCTATTCCCAACGCTATTGTCCAGAACGTTAATGATAGAAACGAAGTAACAATTGAAAATAAAGAGATAGTCATTATAATAAACCCAATATATAAATACAACTTTTTATGACCAGTCTTATCTATTATGATACCTATAATTGGTGTTATGAAAATTGGTACTAACATAATCATACTTGTCAGCAGCCCTGCTTTTTGTACTGAAATACCTTGTTGTTGAAAAAACTGAGAGCCAAAAGTTGTATAAGAGAGAAGCTGACCATTTACTATCATCCAGATTATCCCAAGAAATATCAAATTAGAACTAAGCTTAAATTGTTTCTTAGAAGAGGCTGGAGCTTTTTCAATCTTTCTTGACTCTACATTCTTAGGTGGGTTAACAAGCAAAAACACTACTGCTAGAAAAACTATAGCTACAAAACCAATTATAATTCCTATAACAGATCTCCAACTTATAAGTAATCCTAGATATCCAAAAAGGTTTACAGAGATAACTGTTCCAACTGGTACTGCTATATTAAATATTCCCATAGCGGTTCCCATATTGTTTTTATCAAAATGCATAGTAACCAAAAGGGGTGCTAAGACAACAAGTATTGTCGCTCCCGCTCCAGAGAATAGTCTATACATAAGTAAGAGCGGATATGAGGAAGAAAACAAAAACCCTACTAAACCAATTATCACCAAACTTAATGCAAACAGTAATATCTTTTTTAGATCGAACTTATTTAAAAAAATTGCTATAAAAAAAGGGAAGAAAATTCCTAAAAAAGAATATGAACTCATTAAGAGTCCAGCTTGTTGGTTTGAAAAAGGTATATCTTTCATTATATTACCAAAAATAGGTGGTAAAGATTGCAAAGATATTGCAAAAACCAACATCAATAAAAAAGATACTCCTAAAACTATCCATTTATATGATTTATTCTCATTTATTCTAGTCATAACTACTCTCTCCTAATAAACTATTCTATATTTTACTCTCTCATTTACTCTGGTGTATGTTAAGTGAATATATTAAAGCTTTAATACTATTATTATAGTGTCTGTGCAACCTCATTATTAGCA
>CAZHNE010000064.1:4079-9262 GCA_964533775.1 uncultured Spirochaetaceae bacterium
AGATTATTCTAAGCTTTTTAAATTCACAATTACTAACAATTTTTCAGGAGAATGCTGATTTTAAATAGAAAAAGAGATTTATTTATTGCTAGCTACTATGATAAAGTGAATGAAAAAACTGTCTCTTCTACAGGGCTCTTTGCTCTAACCTAATTGTGCAGCTCATCATTTAAATTGTAATTATTACATAACAGAGTGTTGGCAAAAAAAATTCTATTTGCTATATTGAGCAAGCAATATTAAAGATTTAAAAAACATCCCTCTAATTCAACTTAATAATTAGTTTTTTGATGTTTTTCCTTGCCTTTGTTAATAATTTTATTAACTTTAGGGTAGTGCAAACATTTTTGTTTGTGTATAATCTTAAAGGTTATACTAATTTTAGTAACTAACAAGTTTTAAACTTGTACCTGATATATTATTTAGGTCAAAGCGACCGAAAGGAAGAAGATAGCATGATCGCTGATAAAAAAATCAAGGAAACAGAGAATTCCTCAGTCGAGTTGTCCATCACATTGACAGCACAATCACTTGAAGATGCTTACAGTACTTTATTGAAAAAGTATGCAAAAGACATCACAATAAAAGGGTTTAGAAAAGGAAAAGCTCCTCTTAACTTAGTTGAAAGAAAATTTGGTGAAATGATTCGTGAAGAATCTACATTCAATGAATTAGAGGAAAACTTAAAGGTTGCTCTAGAAGAAGTTGAAGATAAATACAATCCACTTTCATTTAGCACACCTACTCTTATGGATGAAGAGAGTTTAACTCCTTTCAAACCCAACACTGATGTAACATACACCGTTAAATATGACATTATGCCTCAGTTTGAAATGCCTGAGTATAAAGGGCTAGAACTAGAAGCACCTTCAGTTAAAGTAGTTGCTAAAGATGTTAATGCAGAAATTGAAACTTTACGCCAACAAAACGCATTTGTGGTTAGCAAAGATGATGCTGCCGTTGAAGGCGATATTGTAACTGTAGATTTTACTGAACTTGATAAAGACGGTAAAGAAACTGGCATGTTCAATAAGAAAGAAGCAGTAATTACAATTGGTAAAACACTTAACTTCTTCCAATTAGATGATGAATTTGTTGGAATGAAAGCTGGTGAAAGCAAAACTATCACAAAAACATTAGCTGATGATTTTGAAAATGAAAGTTATGCTAAAAAAGAAGTAACAATTCAAATTGATATGAAAGAAGTAAAGTATAATGATGTTCCAGAACTTGATGATGAATTTGCTCAAGATGTAAGTGAAGATTATGAAACAGTTGCAGACTTAAAGAAAGCAACTAAAACTAAACTTCAAGAAAAAGCTGAACAACAAATTAAGAACTTAAAATATAAAGCAGTAGTTGATGCTTTAGTTGAAAAATGTCCAATTGTTCCACCAAAATCTATGATTGATGCACAAGCAGATCAACAAATGAACAACATAGCTAGATCTAACAACATGGATATGGAAACTTTTGCTAAGATTTTTGAAATGCAAGGTCAAACTTTAGACCAACTTAAAGAAACTTGGACCCCATCAATTATTAAAGACATTAACATTGGCTTAATAAAAGAGAAAATCAAAGACGCTGAAACTTTCGAAGTAACTGAAGAAGAAGTTGCCGAAGCTTTAGGTGATACTTCTGCTTACCAAGCTGATCAAATTGAATACTTAAAAGAAATGATTACTGATGAATTAAAACTACAAAAAGTTAATGATTTCTTAATTGAAAACAATACTTTTAAAGAAAGTGAAAAATTAAGCTATGAAGAATTAATGGATAGCCCAGTAGCTGAATAATTCAAAATTTTGTTTTATAGATCGTGGCGGGACTATATAAAGTTCCGCCTTTTTAATAATAATAGGAGAAATTTATGAGAAAACCAAAAATGCAAACCTTGATTCCAATGGTAGTTGAGCAATCTGGTGTTGGTGAACGCTCTTACGATATCTTTAGCCGATTACTCAAAGATAGAATTATCTTTTTAGATGGCCCAATAGATGATGCAACTGCAGATTTAGTTGTAGCTCAGCTAATTTTTCTAGAAAGTGAAGATCCAAGTAAAGATATTAGTATTTATATTAATAGCCCAGGTGGTAGTGTTACCGCAGGTCTAGCAATATATGATACAATGCAATATATAAAGCCTGATGTACAAACTATTTGTATGGGGCAAGCCGCTAGCATGGCTGCACTTTTACTAACTGCTGGCACCAAAGGTAAGAGACACATATTACCTTCTGCTCGTGTAATGATTCACCAACCTTGGGGTGGTGTTGAAGGCCAAGCTACAGATATAGCAATTCATACAAAAGAATTGTTAAGAATTAAGAAATTATCAATCGACATTTTAGTTGATTGTACAAATAAAGATAGAGAAACTATCGCTTCAGATGTAGAAAGAGATTTTTTCTTAAGCGCAGATGAAGCTTTAGCTTATGGACTTATCGACAATATTATGAGGAGATCATAATGGCAAGAACAAGTAAATCTTGTTCCTTTTGTGGAAAGAAAGCTTCTGAATGTAAGAAACTAATTAATGGACCTGGTGTATCCATTTGTGATGAATGTATTGCTACATGTAATTCAATTATACAAGAAGAACCAACTTATGATGAAAGCGCGAAAGCAATTCCAGAAGTTATTCCTACCCCTAAAGAACTTAAAGATTACCTAGATGAATATGTTATAGGGCAAGATGATGCTAAAAGAGTATTATCTGTAGCTGTTTATAATCACTACAAAAGAGTTAAATTCCAACATAAAATCAAAGAAAGTGGTGTTGAAATAGATAAATCAAACATCTTAATGATTGGACCTACTGGAACTGGTAAAACATTGTTAGCTAGAACATTAGCAAAAAAACTAAAAGTTCCTTTTGCTATTGCCGACGCTACTACTCTTACTGAAGCTGGATATGTTGGTGAAGATGTTGAAAATATTTTATTAAAACTAATTCAAAATGCAAATAATAATATTGCATTAGCGGAGCATGGAATAATATTTATAGATGAAATTGATAAAATTGCTAAGAAAAGCGAGAATGTTTCAATTACTAGAGATGTAAGTGGCGAGGGTGTTCAACAAGCTTTACTCAAAATTATTGAAGGAACTGTAGCTTCAGTACCACCACAAGGTGGCAGAAAACATCCTAACCAAGAAATGGTAAAAATTGATACTGATAACATCTTATTTATAGTTGGTGGAGCTTTTGTTGGCCTAGATAAAGTAATTGAAAAAAGAGTTGCATCTCAACCAATGGGTTTTGGTGCTACAATTCTTTCAGAAGAAGAAAAAGATCTCTCTAACCTTTATAAACAAATTCTTCCTGATGACTTAATTAAATTTGGATTGATTCCAGAATTTATCGGACGTCTTCCAATTAATGTTTCTTTAAACCATTTATCTGAAGAAGATTTAGTTAAAATTGTATCCGAGCCTAAAAACTCTATAATAAAGCAATATATAACTTCCTTTGAATTAGAAGATGTTAAGCTAGAATTTGAAGAAGGAGCAATTGCAGCAATTGCAGCTAAAGCTGTTGAACAAAAAACAGGTGCAAGAGGACTGAGATCTATTGTAGAAAAAATCATGATATCGATCATGTTTGACATCCCTTCTAACAAAGAAGCAACTAAAGTTATTTTGACAAAAGAATGTGTTACAAATGGAGCAACTCCCAAAGTTTACACGGCAGACGATAAATTAATTGATTTTAAAGAAAACTCCAAGGAGATCACGGCTTAATGAATAAATTTGAATTCCCTCCAATTCCAACGGCTGTTATTGATTTAATAAAATCTAATAAAAATGCAATTATAATCGGGCATAAAAAACCTGATGGAGACTGTTTTTCCAGTCAAATTACATTAAAATATTTATTAGATCAAATTGGCTATAATTCTGTAATTATGGCCAATGATGGCCCATTTGAAAGAGCGGAATCAAAAGCTGTAGAACATCTTTTTGCGAGAGAAATCACTGATGAAATGTTAGATTTAAAACCTCTCATTTTTCTGGTTGATTGTGGAGAATTGGGTCGAATAGGCTCTTTGGCTGAAAAAGTTGAAGGTTTACCAACAGTTGTAATTGATCACCATATAACCTCTCTAGATGTTGGTTGGAAATATAGTTATATATTTACACTCTCAATCTCTACTACACTGCTTATTCAAAAAATGTATCACCATTTTAATGTTGAAATAACAGAAGAGATGGCGCAACATTTGTTTTTTGGCTTTGCAACAGATAGCGGGTTTTTTAAGTTTATATCAAAATACAATGGTGCATCTATTAAAATGGCTGGAGAATTAGTTGAGAAAGGAGCAGACCCTAGACTCACTTTCGCACAAATGTCAGGTGGTAAATCTTTTACTTCTTTAGAACAACTTACAAAGCTAATAGATAGAACAACCTTTATTCTTGATAATCAGGTTGCTATCTCTAAATTTTACCTAAAAGATGGTAAAGATTGTCCAAGCGATGTATATTATGCTCAACTTTTAGGAGTCGCCAACACTAAGGCCATTATCCTATTTAAAGAAGTTGAAGAAAATAAAGTAGAACTTGGACTACGAGCTAATTTTAACTGTGATTTTGATATGAGTGATTTTGCTTCTTACTTTGGAGGTGGAGGTCACGTCAAAGCTTCTGGTGCAACTGTTGATGGAAGTATGGATGAAGTAGTTGATAAAGTCATTGCTAGAATCGAAGAGGTTTTCTCTTGTAATCGTTAGGATTTTATTTTTAGACTATCGAGATTTTACAAATATATAAAGTTATGCATTACTTAATAATTATTGAGTGGTGCATATTTTTCCCCCTTTGACGCTCAGCAATTATTCTAAACCTTTTTAAGTAACACATTTCTATAATATTGTTTTAGACAAACTTTTAACCTGGCATGGTCTTTGCGTATGCAAAAGAAAGGAGGTTGAAAGAATTTCTTTCAATAGATAAGGATGAAAAAAAATTATTACAAACTACTTGAGTCTGAAATTTTAAACAAATTATATGAAAAATCAGTAAGTGAAGATTTTGTCGGTAGTGCAACCAAAAATCTAATAGAAAAATGTCAGTTAATTTTGTACTATTACCCTTTTAAAAACAAGCTAATAAATGAACAAAATGTCTCTGACTTTTATCTCACTAGTTGTCCTAAAATTCGGAATACTATTTATAAC
>CAZHNE010000065.1:0-9161 GCA_964533775.1 uncultured Spirochaetaceae bacterium
AATTTGATGGCAAAAGAAAGAAACGAGTGTTAGTTAAGATTATTGGGGAGTGATTTCCTTTTCTACTTAGTTTTAATTTCTTTGCTATAACGAATGTATAGGCTAATACCTCACTAGGTCGTAACAACAATGGTTAAAATAATTTTAATAGAAAAGAAGAGAATTTTGTTAACTTAATCTTTAAGCGATTGTTAGAATTTTGTAATGACAGTATTGAATCCTTGACTCCTTTCTTTAGGTATTTTACTATAAAAGTGTTCTTTTTAATTAGTTTTGAGTAGCACAGTATAGTACATGAAAAGAGAACCTTTTTACATAAGGGGGTCATACCATGTGATTGTCACTTATCTGTTTAATAATTAGTTACGCAACAACACTTATTAGCTGCTCAACTGGCAGTTCATTAGCAACCTCTGAGGTTTCTAATATACAAAAGCCTTTTACTAATTTGATATGCAACGAAGACTCAATAGGTGCTGAAGAAACAATGCTTTCTTCGTCCTCAAAAAACAGCCAATCCTATTCATATCAGCTAGAGAAATCAATAGAGCGTCCAAAACCCAACCTAATTGTATCTTCTGATTTTACCTACCTTGGTGCATTTAGACTTCCTGGGTCAAGAGAACGTCCTTATACATTCTCATATGGAGGAGAGGCTATGACCTTCAACCCAGATGGCGATCGAGAGGGAGCTGCAGATGGCCTTAGTGGGTCGTTGTTTATAATGGGCCATAACAGAATGCCATATGGCGAGCTTCCCAATGGAAACCAATTAGCCGAAGTTTCCATTCCAAAACCTCTTATCACTACACAAGTTGAACAATTACCTCAAGCAGTTTTTTTACAAGACTTTAAAGAGATAGATCCTGGCCTTTTTGCTAATTTCGATGAGATTCCACGGGTTGGAATTGAGTATCTTAATAATCCAGCTACTGGTGCTGTATTGCATTTATGTTGGGGCCAACATTTTCATCATGAAGAAGAATCAAAAGGGCCATCACACACATGGGTTTCTCCAGTTCTTGGACAAAAAATTGAGTCTAATGGCTGGTATATTGGCAACCAATCTTCATACAGTGTTAACAATTACCTATTTTCTGTCCCAACAAAGTGGGCTGAGGATCATCTTGGTGGAAGGGTTTTGGTAACTGGCCGCTTCCGTGATGGAGGATGGTCTGGAATGGGACCGTCACTTTATGCTTATGTTCCTTGGGATATAGATTCCGGGCTTACCTTAGCCTCTGGCACACATCTTAAGGAGATTGTGCTGCTACAATATGAAAAATCTAATGAGACTGATATTATAAAGCGTTCTTTAGAGGGGTATCAGCATGGAGACGAGTGGGAAGGTGGTTCATGGGTAACTACTGATTCGGGTAGGTATGCAGTGCTTTTCGCTGGAACAAAGTCCATTGGAGAGCGTTATTGGTATGGGTTCCTTAACGCTGATGGTCCAAATTATCCATGTCTACAAGAAGAATTCATAGGTGATTTTACTCTTCTTAGATTTGCAGATGGTACTCCTTGTGTTGATGAAATAGATTGGGTATGCGATAATCCGATTTCTAGTCGTGGGTGGTGGTCTTCAGCTTTTTCAGGCCAATTTATACTCTACGATCCAGATGATTTAGCAAGGGTAGCAGCAGGTACTATGGAGCCATGGGAGCCACAGCCTTATGAGAGTTTTAGTATTGACGATGTACTTTTCCTCAATCCATTTGGTGTAGATATTGAAACTCTTGGCTTTGGGGTGCAACGTCGTTTCCGTATTGGTGATGTGAGTTACGATAGTATGAACAGCTTATTATATGTGCTTGAGCTTTTTGTAGATGAAGCAAAACCAGTTGTCCATGTTTGGAGAATAGAATAATAAGGAAAACTTAGTATTTAAGAAGCATTTGATTTATTACATGTGATAATCCTTAACTAATTATTTTTTATTTGTGAACTATACATTCTTAGCAGTTGTTGTATCTAACCATCTTTTAACGATATATATATCTTCTGAATTAACTTTTAGTTTATTATATTGTACGAATAAATAGTCTACAATTTCATCAACCTTGTTTGGAATTTGATCAGTGGCAAATCTATTTTCCACTAGCCAGTTGTACAGTATTTCAGAATTTGCTTCAGAGAAACGAGGAATTTTAAAATCCATTAACTCATTGCCTGTAATTCCTTCTTTGCCAACTATTTCTTCTATTTTTTCCCAATATCCAGTATATCGGTTTAGATTGAGTTGTGGATCTTGTAAATCTTCAATATGAAGAGTTTTGCATCTTCCTTTTTTTGCAAGTTCTTGTGCTTTTTTAAGAACCCTAATTCTAAATAACAAATTATCTTTTTCTGAAGTTTCAACTTTGGAAAGTTGGCCAACAGTGCTCCAACCATTTAGTAAGTATCCATAAAGCTGTTTGCTATTGTTAAGAAGATGCCAAGAGTGAAGGCTCTCAATAGGCTGCCATAAAGATGGACTTGCAACAGAGAGAATTGTACCATAGTTGTGATAATCCCCTTCTGGTTCTGGAATGTTACTTGTTGTATAGCTATAGTATTTTAATGGAGATTTTTCTACTTTGTACTTTTTCTGTAAGTCATGAAGCGGAAATACATCAACTTCTGTTGCTGCTACATCGATTAATTTCTCAACTTCATCCTTTTGCGCTGTAAAGTAAAACACTTGTCTTTCTTCAGCAATTTTACCAACTGCCTGTGCTATCGCAATAGCTCTATCATCATCACTATTTGCAAGTAGTTCATCAAGGAAAATGGGTAATCGCACTGTGCTGTTTTGCTCTTGCATCGTAATAAAAGCCATTCTTATAGCGAAAAGTAACTGTATTCGAGTGCCACTTGAAGTTTCAGATATTTTATAGTTTTTATCTTTAGTATTATCTTTTGCAAAGAACCCTTCGTTATTTACTAGAAGCTCATAACTGTGATTAGTGATTTTAGAAAACCATTTACTAGCTTCTTTTACAACTTGAGGCTGGAAAAGTTTCTCACTTTCTTCTTTTAGGTTTGATGAAAGTTTATCAATCATCATTCCCATTACTTGCTCTTGTCTAAAAGTTTCTAATTCTTGAAGAGCTTTTGTTTTCTGTAACTGGGCTGTGGAAAGTTCTGAGCTAAAACTTAATAAGTTAAAAGTTTTTTTCAAACTGCCTAATTCTTCACTTTTTTCTGAAAGGGTGTTTTCTTCCTTTTCAATTTTTTCCTTTATACTATAAAGTTCTTCTATTGTTTTCGTCTTTGATAAATTGAAAGCTTCTGGGTTTTCACGAACTTCTTTTTCATATAAAGAAGAATTATATTCTAATGAATGTTTTAAATTATCAAAATCATCAATTTTCTTAACAAGATCTTCAAGCTCATTCTTATTGTCAAACTCTAATTCAATTTCCTCCCAAAAAAGCTTAAGTTCTTCTTTAGATTCATCTAAATCTTTCATATAGTTTTTTATATTTTCATTAGTTGCATTAATTCTTTCTTGCAAATTTAAAGCTTTATTAAACCGATCAATATAACCATCTATAGTAGCCTTTAGGTTTGCTGTTTCATTTTCAGTACAATCTAATTCCATTTGTAATTTTAAAAGCTTTTGACTTGATTCTTTTTGTGCCGCTAACAAGGCACTTTCTTTTTTTACATAATCAAGACGATAAGTACTCCAAGTTTGTAAGCGATTAGCAAAATGAAAAAATTGAGATCCTTCTAAAAGTGCTTCATCATCTTTAAGACCTAAAGCTTTAGACGCTAATTGCCATTTTTCATACCAATTTTTTAAATTTTGCTGAGATGATTTTAGTTGTTCTTTAGCCGCACTGCGTCTTTGATTAAGTTTTTCCTTTTCTTGTATAATTGGAATTTCTTTATTTAATTGTTGAATTATAGCAAGACACTCTTCACTAGTCCAAGAGACAGGATGCTTTTTTCCTATCTTTGATAGTATAGCTTCAGCTGCCTTTCTTGTTGAATTTAAAACCTCTTCAGCAGATTTGTATTCAAGGTTTTTACCTGAGGAGGGCAGAAGGAATAAAATAAATAAGAATAAAATTACTGATCCACCTACAAAGAAGAGTGGGTTTATAATAATAGCCAAAAGGGAAGATGCTGTACCAATTAATAAGACTAAAAGTAGGAGTAACCTTTTTGTGCCAGATTTTAGCACTTTATTTTTTGGTATTCCTTGGAGTTTCCAATAAGCTTCAATCCAATCAAAAAGTCTAACTTTTAGTAGGGAAAGATCAGTGACGGAAAATTCAACATCTTCATATTCTCCCAAAGTTTCACAAAGTTTATTAGCTACATCAACATTGCAACGAATAGGTTCACATTCTGTAGCTAAAGAGCGTAGTTTGTCAATAAAAGAAGCTAATGTAGTGTTTTCAGGGGGATCGCTTATAAGCCAAGAGTGCTCTTTTTGCCATTCATTTAAAGTTTCTATTGCAGCATCAAACTCTTGTTGACAAGTCTTTTGGTTGCTTAATGCTAATCGGTAGTCTTCATATTTATTTTGAATACGCCTTGGTTTATCACTATCTTTTAATTGGAGTTCTTCAATATGACAATTATCAAATTCTTGTTTATATATGTTTAATGTTTGATTATTAGATTTTACTACATCATCAGCAGTGTTTTTAGTTTTTTCAAGATTTTCTAACCTTTGCAAAGAACTCTTATTTATTAGTTTTATAGAAGGATGGAAAGAAGAGAATCTTTTTTCTTCATCTTCAATCTTCTTTTTGTTTTCCTTTAAATTAATAGCTGTTAATATTAATGGTTTTTTTGAAGAAAGCTTACGTCCTTCTTCTATCTCACTATTTAAAGAAGAGATGTTATTTTGAATGTTTTTATGGGTGCTTTGCTTTTTTGTAATTTCTTTAAATTTGTCTAAAGCTTGTTTTGCTTCTCGAGCTAATGAAGTTGAAGATCGTGAAAAAGAGGTTATTGCTCCTGCCGCTTCCCTACTTGCATCAAGATCAACCCCGCCTTGCATACGTTTACGCACATCTTTTAAGAAAGTTTCTGTTTGGCTTTCATCTTCTTGTAGCAGTTCATGCAAAGGAAACCAGTAGCTTTCACTCAATTCATCGTTGCGCCCTGGAAGCCTTAAGTTCTGATTATCAGATAGACGCGTTTGTTTTAGATGACCTTTCGAAAGCGAAAGGTTCCAAGTTGAATTCGGAGTTTCCATAGTTGCATCAGCTTCAACACTGTCGCTATTAGGGCATTTCCAAATAAGAAAGCGCATAGCTCTAGACAGTGTTGATTTTCCTACAGCATTAGGTCCCCAAACTATGTTAAGATATTTGCCTATTTTTTTTATTGGAGGAAAAGCCCCTAAATCAAAGCCAGGGCTTTTGCGTAATGTTATATTTTTTAACCAAACTCTTTTGCTCATCCTTTACTTCCTTGTTCTTTCTTTAACATAGAAAAAAGAAGACGCTTGCCAGCTTGTTGTACTAAAGAATAGTATTCTTCTTTAGTTTTTTTTACTTCGTCTTTACTCAAAAGTGAAAAAGCAGAAGCATTATAGCTTTCTTCTTCAAGTTGCTTAAAATCTTTGACCATTAAGTCTAGTTCATCTTTGTCAAGAAGTTTTTTAGCTAAAAGTGCTATAGCCCCAACACCTTGTGAAAGCTCTTTTAAGTCTACGGCTAACTGTGTGTTATCCTTATATGAATAAAGAAGATGTATGATTGTTTCTCCTTGTTTTACCCAAAGCTTTTCTATTCCGTCACGAGAAAGAACGCTATCTAAATTTAATGCGCGATTGATTTCGCCTTTAAGATAGAGTGAACAAATTAGTTTTTCAGTAAAAGGAAACTTTTTCCCAATCTCTCTCATAGCTAGGGATAGCATACTTCTTAATCTCTCTTCATCTTCTTCACCATTTAATTCTAGAGTAATAGATTCAAAGCGGTAAGGACAAAGTTGAAGAAAAAGAGGATCTCTCCAAGGGCCTTTATCATCTTTTTCTAATAGCCAAACCCCATGATTACCTTTCTCATTGCTATCTAAAGCAAATGGAGAGCCACAATAAAAAGCATTATTGCTTCTTAGTATTTCACTTTTATGTATATGACCTAGTACCCACCATGGAACTCTTGTTTTTGTAAAATCCCTTTCTGTGACAGGACCATAGAAGCTGGATTGTGAAGTTCCAACATCACAGTGCAAGATTCCTAATAAGGAAAGATCGGTGTTTATTAACTCGTTGTTGAAACTTTCAAAAGGATTTTTTTGAACTTTAGACTTTGCAAAAGACCAACCTATAAACCTAACTCCTTTATAATCAAAGCTTTCCCACTTTTCTCCCATGCCGAGTATCTTAATATATGAACTCTCTTTTGCTAAACTAGGAAAAACAGAGTAATCATGGTTTCCTCCTACACCAATAACTTGAATTCCAGCGGTATATAACTTTTCCAATCCTGAAATAAGAGGTCCATAGGCTTCATACCAGTTTTCTTCTTGATCAACCACATCCCCAGCTAAAACAAGTACATCTACTTGTAGTTCTAGTGCCTTATCGACTACAGCATCCCAACTTGAATGGCTAGAAAGATTATCCTCATATGGTACAGAGGGGATTCTACCTATATGGATATCAGCACAACAGATAATTTTCATAACTCCTCCTGAGATTAGAACATAAAAGTATTAATGATTGCATAGTTTGATTTATTATAACATATATTAAAGGTAAATTTTTCATTTTTTCCATCTCTATTTCTCAGTATTAATTCTAATCTCAATGGCTTTCACCTAATAATAAAATAGCTTATTCTATTTTACGTAGTTAGTTGATGCTATAATATATAGCAAAGAAAGCACAAACAGTAAAAATTTTATTTTAATTATTACGATAGGCATAAAATAAAGAATAGCTAGTATACTATCTTTTATGAATTTGCAAATACTATTGAATCGGCTAAGATGTTCTTTACTGTTGGTTTGTAATTGTTGTAGGATTGACAAAACTTTTGCTTATAACTGTTTTATAAAATAAGCTATAGGGGAGGAGAAGTTATGGAAGTTAAAATGGCAGATCTACCAGGGGTAGGCAAGAAAATATCTTTTGATACTGCAGAAAATCAGAAAGTGGTGATTGTAATCCATCACTCTGGTAAACGTGATTTATATTTTTTTAAAGATGCTGACGACGATGAGGCTGATTATTTTCTATCTCTAACACCAGAAGAAACTCGTGAGATGGGTGCCCAACTTTTAGGAGTTGCATATCACCCTGTTGATGATGATTAAATGAAGATTCTTCAAAAGCAATTAATTATGGAATGGATTAAACTAACTCCAGAATCTCCTTTTATTGACAAGCAAATTGCTGAGTCTAAAATTAGAACTCATACGGGAGCCTCAGTTATTGCAGTAATGCGTGATGATGATATAACTGTCAGTCCTGATGCTGATTTAGTTTTAAAAGCAGGAGACACAGTTATGGCTGCTGGAAAAAGAGATCAAATACGACGTTTTGAACAAATGGCTAAAGGAACTATATCAGATGGAGATTTATAATGGTTGGTTTTAATTTACCTATTCTTTTAATAGCCGGGGTGTTTTTATAATCTTATTCGCTGTAGGGTTTATTGGAATGAAGATTCGTATTCCTGGAGTAGTTTTATATATTCTACTTGGAATAGGTATGGGCCGCTTTTTTTCAGGTAATCATCTTCTTCAGCTTGGAGGAGAAGTTGGAATAGTCTTACTCTTTTTTATGTTAGGTATGGAATTTCCTGTACGACGGTTAGCTGGCATAGCAAAGAAAGTAGCACCAGCTGGTACTATAGATGTTATTCTTAATCTTGTTGTTACAATGGGTATTTGCCTGTTGTTTGGTTTTGATTGGATTACATCTTTTCTTATAGGTGGAGTATTATATGGTACTTCATCATCCATTACAGCTAAGATTTTAGAGGGTTCAAAACGAATGGCAAATCCTGAGTCAGAGTTTTTGCTTGGACTTTTGATTTTTGAAGACTTGATTGCCCCAATTGCTGTAGCGATTTTAGTAAGCTTAACATTAGGGACTGGGATAACTGGTTTATCATTCTTTCTCATTGTATTAAAAATAGTTGGATTAATTATTGGTGCAGTTGTAATAGGGAATCTTATTTTTAGTCGCTTAGGTGGATTTGTTGATCGTTACTTAAGTCAAGATGTTTTTATTCTTTTAGTTGTTGGTATTGCGCTCTCTTACGGTGGTTTAGCACTTTTGTTAAATTTATCTGAAGTCTTAGGAGCATTTTTAGCAGGTATTATTCTAGCAGAAGTTAAGCGCACTGAAGTTTTAGAGCACTTAGTTTTACAAGTAAGAGATTTGTTTTTGCCTCTTTTCTTTTTTTATTTTGGCACAACTATAACCTTTGGTGGTGGTGTTCCAATGGTTGCTTTACTTATAACCCTAATAATTTGGTCAATTGTTGCAAAAGTTGTAACAGGATATTTTGGAGCAAGATTTTATGGGCTATCAAAAAAAGTGTCTTTACGTGCAGGTTTATCATTTACTCAAAGAGGAGAGTTTTCTGTTATTATAGCTACTATGGCTGCTACTCCTATTAGAGTCTTAAGTGGAATATTTATTTTATCCTCTGCAATGATTGGTCTTTTTCTCTTTGGAATGGCACCTAAAATAACAAATTACCTTTTTCCTAAAAAGGAAAAGCCAAAAAAATTTAAAGTACCTAAAGGTAATTTTTAAAATAAAAACCGCTATTCCCTAATTAGTATAGGATAGCGGTCTTTAATAATAGTTTGATTTTTTTATTCTTCTTTTGCTAAATAGTACAATGTTTTTACATGTACCCCAGTCGCTCCCTTAGGTAGATATCCTTTTGCTTTATCATTGTAAGCAGTTCCAGCAATATCTAAATGAACCCATGGTACTTCGTTTACAAATTCCTCTAAGAATAGACCAGCTGTTATAGTTCCGGCTTCTCTTCCTGTACTATTTTTTAAATCACCAAAATCGCCTTTTAAAGATTCTCTGTAACCTGGGCCAGAAGGAAGTTGCCATATAGGCTCACCAGCAATAGAAGAGCTTTTATTTACATCTTCCATAAGTTCACTATTGTTAGTAACAGCTCCTGTGACTGTACTGCCTAAGGCAACAACACAAGCTCCTGTTAAAGTGGCTA
>CAZHNE010000066.1:0-5743 GCA_964533775.1 uncultured Spirochaetaceae bacterium
CAATTAATGAGAATTAGCCGAGATTCAGTGCACTCATATCTTGAGCGCATTAAACTACAGTTTTCTGAACATAGCGAAACTAGAATATTAGAACATCGCTCTGTTTCTGAAGCTTTGCAGAGATTCGTTAAAGATGAAAACATTGACTTAATTATAATGGCTGCTCATGGGCACACAGGCCAGTGCAAATACCCATACGGTAGTGTTGCAAGAGAAATGATTGAGTTCGGAGCTCGTCCAATCCTTATTATTCAAGACATTCCTCCGCATCTAGTAAAACCCTCTGATTCAGAAATAGCAACAAAAAAAGCAAAAGGGCGTAAATAATGAGTAAAAACAACTTTCAAAACAACAATTCGGATTCTCTACCACCGTTAGTAGAAAAACAACTTCACGGAGAAAACCAAGAGCAACTTATTCACCTTTTAAAAAGTAACTTAAAGAGTACTAAAAAAGTATTTCCCCAAAAGAAAGTTTATAAGTATAGCAAAAACAGTAACTATGGAATTGTTCCCTACGAAACTATAGTTAAAAATTTAACTAAAATGAATTCTTGGCTTGAAAGAGCATACAAATTTCTCAAATCAACTAATAAACCTGACTTGAAACTTAGTTATGCCTCTGAATGGGTAATGGATAACTTCTATTTAATAAATAGAACAATAAAACTGATAAAGGAAGATATTTCTGCTGGTTTTTATAATGATTTACCAAAAATTGATGGTGGAAAACAAGATGGAAATGCTAGAATATTTGTTTTTGCAGCAAATACTCTAGTACACCATGACTTACTATTTGAAAGTGAAACCTTTGAAAGAATATTAACCCAAATACAAAAAGATACTCCCTTTTTTACTAGTGAAATTTGGGCATTACCTATATTCTTGCGACTTAGCTTGTTAGAATATCTCTCCAACACCTTAGAATTCCTAATTAATCCCGAAAAGAAACCTTCCTTATTAAATCCTAGTAGATTAATCTTTGAAGTTGAAAAAGAGAGTAAAGAAGATTCTCCAATTACTAATCAAAGTAGTGCAGGCAATAGAGTAGCAAATATAATTCATAGCTTAAGGACAATCTCAGAACTAGATTGGAATGTTTTTTTCGAATCTGTTAGCCCTCTTGAAAAATTATTGAAACAAGACCCCGCTGACATTTATGCAAAAATGGATTTTAAAACACGAGATTTATACCGAAATGAAATTGAAAAGCTCTCTCGTAATAGTAAATACTCAGAAATTTCTCTCGCTGAATTCTTATTAGATTTTTCTAAGCAATTTGCTAGTGAAAACGATACTTCGACTTTAGATAATAAGGTCCATATAGGAGAATTTTTAATTGGAAAACATCGAAATGTTTTTTTAAAGGAAATAGGATACCGCCCTACTAGAGTGGCGGCTTTAAAAGAATGGGCACTCAATCACGGTAAAGGAGTTTACCTGGGATCAGTCCTCTCTTTAACAGCCTTGTCCTTAACTCTTCTTCTTTGTTTAGTACAACTACCACAACTAATTAACAGTGAACTATTTACTAAAACAAATCAATCATGGGGGACTGCGTGCAATATATTTGGATCCCCCCTTATGTGGGTTGTAGGGATTCTTTTACTTCTTGCCATCTTTATACCAGCTTTTACTATCGCAACTAGCTTAGTGAACTGGATTATTACTCTTATTTTTCCTCCAAGAATTTTACCTAAAATGGATTTTAAATATCAGCTTCCACATAAATTTAGTACTATGGTTGTAATTCCAGCCATGATTGGCTCTCTAAAAGATGTGGACTCTCTTTTATTTCAAATTGAGAAACACTATCTTAGAAACCCTGAGAAAGGTTTTCAGTTTGCAATTTTAACTGACTTTTATGATAAGGATGAAGAAACTGTTAAAGAAGATAGTATATTTTTGCAGTATGCAAAATCAGAGATAGCAAAACTTAATAAAAAATATGCTCATCTTTCAGTTGGAGTAGAATCTACTGAAAAAGATGAAGATTTAAATATAGATCGTTTTTACTTTTTACATAGAAAACGTATTTGGAATTCCAGTGAGGGAAAATGGATGGGTTGGGAGAGAAAGCGGGGTAAATTACATGAGTTTAATAGACTCTTACGAGGTGATAAATCCCACTCTTTTATTTCATTAACTGATAGTTTAAAACAAAACCCTCTTCTTTTAAATCATATAAAGTATGTTATTACACTTGATGATGACAGCATTCTTCCTATAGGGGCCGGAAAACGTTTGACAAGTGCAATGGCACACCCACTTAACCAACCAGTTTTTTCAAAGGATAAAAAAGTTACCTCTGGCTATACTATTCTTCAGCCAAGGATGGAAATTCATCCAAAAGGCACAGATCAATCTTGGTTTACTCGCCTATTTACTGGTGAGACGGGACTAGATATCTATACCTTATCTGTATCTGATGCATATATGGATCTAATAGGAGAAGGTATTTTTGTTGGCAAGGGTATATACCATGTTGATGCATTTGAAACAAGTATAAATAATTATATTCCTGAAAACACAATTCTTAGTCACGATTTACTTGAAGGTAATATGGGTCGTGCAGGTTTAGTTACAGATATTACGATGGTGGAAGATTATCCACCTAATTACATTGCTAAAACTTTACGAAATCATCGATGGATTCGTGGAGACTGGCAACTACTTCCTTGGCTTTTTAGGTCAAAAAACAAGAGTCATGGCTTTAACTGTATTGACCACTGGAAGATATTCGATAATTTACGTCGCTCTTTATTGCCCCCAGCATTAGTTTTCATTTTCGCTATTGGTTTAATTTTCTTACCTACACTAGCTACAAGATGGACTCTGCTACTGATCATATCTCTCGGTGTTCCTCTTTTTACAAGTATATCTAGAAGCGCTGTTGAAATTGTATCAGGGGAAAAACTCATCCCTGCCTTAAAATCTATCCTTAAGGCATTCTTGCGATTAATTTTATCCCTATCTTTTCTTTTGTATGATGCTTGTATCAACCTAAGCGCCATTATCAAAACACTGTATAGGCTTGTAATTAGCAAAAAAAACTTATTACAATGGACCACTGCTGCACAAACAGCTCGTCTTTTTAAAAATGTAAAAAGAGGCAATACCGCATGGATAAAAGTAATTCTTTCAGCAATTAGTGCCTTAGTTTTAACCCTTATTATTCCACTAGTTTCATTTCTCACAACGGGTAGTATCCCTATCTTGTTACTTATCCCTGCATTCGTTCTATTATTGTGGATTTTCTCTCCTTTAACTATATACTTTATTAGCCGTCCTGTTGTTTCACAAAGTGAGCCATTAAATAATGATGATATTATATTATTGAGGAAAGTTGCCCGTCGTACATGGGGGTTTTTTGAAAGTTTTGTTGGGCCGGATGATAACTGGCTACCACCAGATCATTTTCAAGAAACACCAGATGCAAAGATTGCTCACCGCACCTCCCCTTCAAATATCGGCTTGTTTTTAACTTCTGTTCTCTCTGCTTATGATTTTGGTTACTTTGGACATTTAGTTTTAACAACACGACTTTCTCTAACTATAAAAAGCATGTTAAAGATGGAGCGCTACCGTGGGCATTTCTTTAACTGGTATAACACCCTCACTAGAGAAGCTTTGTCTCCACACTATGTATCGACTGTAGACAGTGGGAATCTGGCTGCATGCCTTATAGTCACCTCCCAAGCTTGTAAAAAGCTACCTTCTGATCCTTTTTTACGCTGGGATATTATTCAAGGGTATCTTGATTTACTCTCTAATCTTTCCTCCACCCTCTCTTTTGTTAAGAGCGAGAGTATTAAGAAGGAAATTAATAAAATTAATAATCAGATTAACAATGTACAAACAGAAATAAATGCCGTGAAGTCAAACCCCGAAAAATGGTATTTTGCTTTTATAAACGGGGAAGAAAGGTTTAGAGATATAATATCTCCAAAAATTTTAAATCTAATTGGAACTTTTACAAAAGAATTTAACGAAGACGAACTCTCTGAACTTCAGGTAATTAACTCTCAGATTAATCAACAAGCAACAACAATACATTATGGTATTGGGGATCTATTGCCATGGCTCTCCATGCTTAAAGAAATCCCATTAGAGTTACAAACAGCCCAATTTGAGTCTATATTATCGCTCTTACTGGAAAAACTATTATCACTCTTCGCTCTAGAAGATCACTTAGAGGTAACAAAAGGAGCTAATTCCTTAATTGATGAATTAATCGATGAATTAAAGCAAACTCAACCTAATAAAAATAATTTTCCAGAAAATTGGCTTTCAAAATTAAAAAAAGAAATCTTAGATTCGCAAAAGAATGCAGAGGCAATTCTTGAAAAATATAAAGAAATATCAGCCATAGCTGAAAAATTTATAGAAGAGATGAACTTTAGCTTTCTCTACAATAAGCAAAAAAGAATTTTCCATATTGGCTTTAGTAGAGAAACTGGCTTAATGGATCCTAACCATTATAATCTTTTAGCATCAGAGGCACGAATAGCTTCTCTTATTGCCATAGCAAAGGGGGATGTTCCTTCCTCCCACTGGATTTATCTTGGTAGGTCTGTAACTCGAGTAGAAAACATTATTACTTTACTCTCATGGAGTGGTACAATGTTTGAGTATTTGCTCCCGTCACTATTTTTGCGTTCATACTCTGGAACATTATTACATGATAGCTGTAAAGGAGCTGTCGAACATCAAATTGCTTACGCTAAGAGCAAGGGTGTTCCTTGGGGTATTTCTGAATCAGGATATTATCGTTTTGATGCAGGAAATACTTACCAGTACCACGCATTTGGTGTTCCTAAGCTAGGATTTAAACGTGGATTAAGTAGCGACCTTGTTATCGCTCCCTATGCTTCTTTAATGGCTGTTAATATAAAACCGAAGGCAGTTGTAAATAATTTACACTCTTTAATAAATCTTAAAATGTTAGGTACTTATGGATTATATGAAGCTCTTGATTTTACAAAAAGCCGTTTAATGTTAAATGAAAATGTGGCTATTGTAAAAGAATACATGGCCCATCACCAAGGCATGTTATTTATGGCACTAACTAATTACCTGCAAGATGATATTATGATTGAGAGAATGCACAATGACCCCCGCATTCAAAGTGTTGAATTGTTACTTCAAGAACAAATTCCACCAGTTTCTGCTATTGAAGATGTAGACTTAGATGATATTGTTGACAGTTTTGAGTCAGAAATCAAACACGATACCATAGACCCTTGGAAAGTTCCCATTGATACTATTATACCACAATTACATATGCTTTCTAATGGAAGTTTTCGTGTGATTATTTCTAACTCAGGCTCAGGTTATATTAGTTGGAAAGATAGAGATATAACTAGATGGCAAAATGATTCTGTATTAGACAACTGGGGAACTTGGGTTTACATCCGTGAGATAAAAGACTTTGAAAACACAAACACTCCATTGTGGTCAACATCCCTTCAGCCTTGTTTAACAAGTGATGATAATATGGAAGTTTTCTTCCATGCTCATATGGTTTCCTTCCGTCATGCGAAAGATGATTTAGTTTCAAATATGGAAGTAACTATCTCTCCAAATGAGAGTGTAGAAATTAGACGAATTAATCTTCAAAACTTTAGTGATAAATCTAGAACTTTACAAATAACCTCTTATGGTGAAGTCTCTCTCTCCACCCTTGAAGATGACATGCAGCATCCAGCGTTTAATAAACTATTTATCGAAAGTGAGTTTATAGA
>CAZHNE010000066.1:5843-9083 GCA_964533775.1 uncultured Spirochaetaceae bacterium
GAAAGTAGAGAAGAGTTAATTTTAATGGCTGAAAAGTTTAATAGCTGGCCAGTTATTGAGCGCACTTTCCACCAGGCTAATATTAGTAACCAAGCTCATTATGAGAAAGACGGTATTAATTCTTCTATGCTAAGAGATATCTTAAAAGTTCTTTCAGCTATGCTTTATCCAAATGAAGAAACAAGAGCAAAAGAGAAAATACTAAATGCAAATTACCTAGGGCAATCCACGCTGTGGCGCTTTGGTATTTCAGGGGATTACCCTATTTTATTAGTAAGTCTTAAAAACGATAAACATATCGATATTGTGCGTGATGCTTTATTAGTATTTAAATTTTTAAGAAACAGAGGGTTTAAAATTGATCTTGTAATTCTTAACAAGCAAGCAACAGATTACGGTGCTGATCTAAATGGAAAAATACATCGGTTGATTCAAAAAACCGACAGTGATGACTTTTTAAATCTTCGTGGTGGAATATATGTTCTTTATAATGACCAAATGAAGAGTGAAGAAGCTATTCTTTTACAAACGGTGGCAAGGGTTGTTTTAGTTGGTGAAAAAGGTACGCTTAATGGGCAACTTTCTGACTTTTCAAGTGATGTTCTTCGCTTACCTAAACTTACCCCATCACGCCCAATAGTTTCATATGAGCCTATTAAGAAGCTAAGTGGTGATGATTTACTGTTCTTCAATGGATATGGAGGATTCTCTAAAGATGGTAGAGAATATCATATATTGCTAAACAAAGACAAAGTCACCCCATCTCCTTGGGTAAATGTGATAGGTTATCCTGATTTTGGGTTTATGGTTTCTGAAACTGGAAGCCAAACAACATGGGCAGTAAATAGTGGTGAAAACCGTCTTACCCCTTGGTCTAATGATCCAGTTATTGACCCTAGTGGCGAAGCACTTTATATAAGAGATGAAGAAACTGGTGAACTATGGTCCCCTACACCACAACCTACAAATTCTCCTCAACCTTATAAAGTTCGACATGGAGCAGGATATACAATTTTTGAACATACTTCTCATGGTATCAACCATAATTTAACCCTTTTTGCTTCGCCTCATGACCCAGTAAAAATTATTCACTTAAAGTTAACAAACCTCTCAAAGCGCAGCAGAAGATTAACAGCTACTGAATACATTGAGTGGGTACTTGGGACAACAAGAAGTAAAAACAGTGCTTTTATTATTCCTGAATACAATTTAGCAACTGGAAGTTTATTAGCAAGAAATCCTTATAACAGTGAATTTGACAAAAGAGTGGCTTTTTTAACTGCTAATAAAACAATTCATTCTATGACAACAGATAGAAGAGAATTTATCGGCATTAATGGAACTCTCTCCTATCCACAAGCCTTAAAACGAATTGGCCTAGAACAGCAAGTTGCAGCAAGTGTAGACCCTTGTGCTGTATTACAAGTTCATATTGATTTACCAATAGATTCAAGTGAAGAGATTTACTTTATACTTGGGCAAGGAAATGATCGTAATCATGCAATGGATTTGATAACTAAATATCGTAACAAAGAAGCTGTTAAAAACGCTTTAGAGGAGACGCATTCTCACTGGGATAAATTACTGAACACTATACAAGTAAATACTCCTGATACAGCTATGAATATTATGCTTAACCGTTGGAGTCTCTATCAAGCTCTATCATGCCGTATATGGGGAAGAACAGCCTTTTACCAGTCAAGTGGTGCATACGGTGCACGAGACCAACTTCAAGACGTTATGGCTCTTCTTTCAATTAACCCAGAAATTGCAAAAGAGCAAATATTTAGAAACGCTAAGCACCAATTTGAAGAAGGAGATGTGCTTCATTGGTGGCACCCTCCAACAGGAAGAGGGGTTAAAACTCGCTTTAGTGACGATTTATTATGGTTAGCTTATGTAACTGCTCAATATATTGATGTTACAGGAGATAGAGATATTTTAGAAAAAAAGATTCCTTTCCTTCAAGGAGAAATCTTAGGGGAAGGAGAAAATGAACGATACGGCTTATATAAAACAAGTGAAAGAGCCTTTTCTCTTTATGAGCATTGCCTTCGTGCAATAGAAAAAGGTTCTACTAAAGGAGTAAACTCTTTACCTCTAATTGGTGGAGGTGATTGGAACGACGGTATGAGCAGTGTTGGAATAAAAGGTAAAGGTGAAAGTGTTTGGTTAGCTTGGTTTTTAGTAGATGTTCTTGAGAAATTTGCAAATATATGTGATTTGAAAGAAGAAAAAGATATAGCACAAAAATTTAGAAAGAGAGCAACCGAATATAAAAAAGCTGTTGAAAAAAATGCTTGGGATGGAAAGTGGTATCGTAGAGGTTATTACGATGATGGCTCCCCTCTTGGTTCCTATGATAGCTTAGAAGGAAAAATTGATGCTATTGCACAGTCTTGGGCAGTGATAAGTAAAGGCGGAGATAAAAAGAGAGCAAAAATTGCTATGGATTCTGTTTTCGAAAAACTCGTTATTCATAGGGATAGGCTCATATTACTTTTTACACCTCCTTTTGATAAAACAGATAAAAACCCAGGGTACATTAAAGGTTATCTGCCTGGAATTCGTGAAAATGGGGCACAGTACACTCATGCTGCAACATGGACAACTTGGGCATTTTGTGATTTAGAGGATGGGGAGAAAAGTGGAGAATTGTTTAATTTACTTAACCCAATTTACCAAGCTGATACAACTAAAAAAGCGAAAACTTACCGTGTTGAACCATACGTTATTAGTGCTGATATATACAGTAAAAAGCCTTACATTCGTCGTGGAGGTTGGAGCTGGTATACTGGATCTGCTTCTTGGTTCTACCGTCTTGGTGTTGAAAAAATCTTAGGCTTTACTAAAAAAGGAGATAAATTAAGTATAAATCCTGTAATACCGAAAAAGTGGAACTCTTTTTCCATTACGTACCATTATGAACAATCTAGATACGATATAACTGTTGAAAACCCTAAAGGGAAACAAAGTGGAGTTACACAAGTTACTTTAGATGGAAAAGTCATGGCTAACAATGAAATTCCTCTAGTGAAGAATAGCTCAAAGCATATTGTTACTGTAGTTATGTAAGAATAGAAAGAAATAATAGGGGTGAATCTAGATAATAAAAAATATTTAATAAAGCTTAGAACGGATTAAAGTTCTAAGCTTTTCTTTATGAAACTTTAAAGAGAAAAGATTTAACTTTCAACACTATATTCTATTCTTAATTTTCCAGCTCTCTTTAAATAAACG
>CAZHNE010000067.1:0-3525 GCA_964533775.1 uncultured Spirochaetaceae bacterium
CATAATTGGAAAAAGAATGGTTGGAAAACCGCAAATAAAAAACCTGTTAAAAATAAAGAGTTATGGGTTGAGTTAGACAGCTTAAATTCTAAACTGAATGTTACTTACAATTGGGTTAAAGGTCACTCTGGAGTTGAATTAAATGAAAGATGTGATACTTTAGTTAATATTGAAATGGATAAATTAAGTAGTTAATATATGAAAGAAAAACAAACAAGTCTTTTCTCTTTATTTTTCTCATTTGCATCAATTGGTGCAATAACATTTGGAGGAGGGTATGCTATGTTACCCTTTTTAGAAAGAGAACTCTGTGAAAAGAAGAAATGGGTTAATTTAGATGAAGTTCTAGACTATTATGCATTAGGTCAATGTACTCCCGGAGTTATTGCAATTAACATGGCAACTTTTGTTGGATATGAAAAAAGAGGCTTCCCTGGTGCAGTCGCTGCTTCAATAGGGATTATCACACCTTCTGTAGTAATTATAACAATAATTAGTGCTCTTTTTATGAACTTTCAAGACAATTTATATGTTAGTAGCGCTATAGCTGGTATCAAAGTTGTTGTTTGTGCACTAATGGCCAATACTATTTACACTCTAGTTAAAAAAAGTATTATTGATAAAACAACATTTTCCTTTTTTGTAATAGCTTTATTATTATTGTTCATTTTTAATTTTAATATTATTGTCTTAATTATTTTATCAGTGGTCTTTGGACTTGGAGCTAATATGATTAAAAGGAAGGTACAAAAGTGATTGGTACTCTTTTTAGTCTATTTTTTGAATTTTTTAAAATTGGTTTATTTACAATTGGTGGGGGCTTAGCTGCTATACCATTTTTAAATGATCTTACAGTAACTCACCCAGATTGGATAACCCAAGTTGATGTTTCTAATATGATAGCAATTAGCCAATCAACACCAGGGCCTTTAGGTGTTAATATGGCAACATTTACAGGTTATAAGGTGGCGGGCGTTCTAGGAGCCGTTATAGCCAGTTTAGGCTTAGCTATGCCAGCCTTTATTATAATCATTATTATCTCTAAGTATTTTAAGACTTTTAACGATAAATGGTATGTTAAAGATGCTATGTATGGATTAAGAAGTGTCGTATTAGCTTTAATTATTTTTGCAGTTTCAAAAATATTTGTTATTGCTTTGTTAAATGTTGATTATTCTATAAAGTACATTGAATTTATCTTATTTTTAATTGTAATGGTTGTTTATAGGAAAGTAAAAGTGCACCCACTTTATTACATAGCAGGGGGTGCTATTATTGGAATTGTTTTAAAGCTTCCTTCATGAGGAGGCTTTAATATCATTTTCTAAGTTTTCTTTAGCAATAGAGAGCATTAGTTTTATTCTGTTTTCTTGGTTAACTTTTGTAGCTGATGGATCGTAGTCTATTGGCACAATGTTAGTATCTTTAGCTCTTTCACTAATACTTCTAATCATTCCTTTTCCCGCAATGTGGTTTGGTAAGCATCCAAATGGTTGAGCGCAAATAATGTTTTTATAACCGAGAGAACTAAGCTCTAGCATTTCACTAGTTAAAAGCCAACCTTCTCCCATTTTAACCCCGTGATCTAAAATACCTTTGCACAAGCCTTTCATATGAGCAAATCCTTTTGGTAGGATAAATTTATCAGTTACTCTGTTAACATTTTTATAAATCATAGATTCAAATGATTCAATTATTTTTAATAGTAACTTTTTAAACGGATAAGTAAAAAATCTCTTAGCTCCACCATAATATTTAAGATCATATTTAGCGTTTTCTAAGCCATAAAGGAAAAATCCTAATAAAGAAGGAATCATCACTTCACATCCTTGATCTTCAAGAAAGTCTTGAAGGTGATTATTTCCTAGAGCAGAAAATTTAATAAATATTTCACCAACAATTCCTACCCTTATCTTATCTTCTTTCTTTAATTCAATATTCGCAAAATCTTCAGTGATTTTCATTAGATTGTTTTTCATAGCAAAACCAATGTATCCACTGTTGTTTGCAAACTTATGAGATAAAATTTTAATCCATTTTTGAACTAACTCATTAGATTCACCTTTGTTTATTTCATAGGGCCTTGTTTGATTACTTAAAAGGGATAATAAGTCACCATAAACAACTCCAGCAAAAGCTTGAAGTAAAAGCATAGGTGTAATTCTAAAGCCGGGATGCTTTTCTAGTCCAAATGAAGCAGATATTACAGGTACAAAGCTTAAATGTGCAGATTCTAGAGCTTTTCTCAGTAAATAAATATAATTGCTTGCTCTGCAACCTCCACCTGTTTGTGTGATGACTAAGGCAATTTTATGTTTATCATATTCACCACTATTAATTGCATCTAGCATTTGTCCAATAACTAGTTGAGCAGGGTAACACATATCGTTGTGAACATATTTTAATCCCTCTTGTATAACTGAAGGTCCCTCATTTGTTAATAAGACAGATTTGTAGCCGTGATTTGTGAATACTTCTCTAATAATTTCAAAGTGAATTGGCAACATTTGTGGAATTAAAAGGGTATAATCTTTTTTCATCTCTTTTGTAAAAAGAACATTTTTACTCTTCTTCATTTTTTTCCTCCCTTAATGCTGCTAACAAACTGCGTATTCTAATTTTCACAGAGCCAAGGTTTGCTATTTCATCTATTTTTAATTGTGTATAAATTTTATTTTTCCGTTTTAGTATTTCTTTAACTTCGTCAGACGTTACAGCATCTAAACCACAACCAAAAGATACAAGTTGAATTATATGCATATCATCTGTATTTTTAACAAAGTGAGCAGCTAAATACATTCTGTTGTGATATGTCCATTGATCTAAAACATTTACCCTTTTTTTATCAATAAAAGGGGATAGAGCATCTTCACTAATAATTGCACAACCAAGTTGTAGTATTAACTCATCAATTCCATGGTTTACCTCAGGATCAACGTGATATGGTCTTCCACATAAGACGATTATAGGCATGTTTTTCTCTCTAGCTAGTTTAACTATGCTTTTTGCCTTATTATTAACAGTTTCTCTATACTCTTCTTGAGCTTTATAAGCGAGTAAAGTTGCATGATTGATTTCTCTATTAGAGAACCTATCGAGATCTTTTAAAATAATTTTCAGTCTCTTTTTAAACATTCTTTTATTAGCAACTGAAATATAGTCATTAATGTAGTTGATATTCTCTTCTTCTAACTCAGGGGTGTTTTTAGATATTACCTCGCCATAATAAGCAACAATTGGACAGTTGAAATTATTATCACCTTTTTTCTCATCTACATTAAATGACGAGTTTGGGAAGAAAATATTATTTACTCCCATCTCAATTAACTCTATAACATGGCCGTGTACAAGTTTAGCAGGATAACAAATTGTATCACTTGGAACTTGGCTTTGGCCTTTTAAGTATGTATCCCGTGTAGAAAAAGGTGTTATATAAACTTCATATCCTAGTTCGGTAAAAAGAGTATAGTAAAAGGGAGCTAATTCAACTAAAGCTAAGGCTAGGGGAAGTCCCATTTTACCTCT
>CAZHNE010000067.1:3625-5778 GCA_964533775.1 uncultured Spirochaetaceae bacterium
CTGTATTCTAAAGCGTGGAAAAATGTTTGTAAAAAAGAACCACAACCAGAAGAGCAAGCTTCGTTAAGAAATATATCATCAATAACACCGTCAATAATTTTAAAACATTTAATATCTTGCCCGCCAATATCTATTATAAAGTCAGTGTCTTTGTCAAAAAACTTAGCCGCCTTGTAATGGGCCATAGTTTCAACTAAAGAATACTCTAAGTTAAAAGCCTTTTGAATTAATACTTCTCCATAACCAGTTGAACAGCCTTTTTTTAAGTTAATATCTGGATATGCTGTTTTAAAAGAAGTTAAAAACTCTCTTACTGCTTCAACAGGGTTACCTTTATTTGACTGATATCTTGTGTAGAGTAAATTATCATCCACATCTATTATGCACATCTTAATTGTAGTTGAACCAGAGTCTATTCCTAAATAAGCATCGCCTTTGTAAAGAGATGGGTCTTTAGTTTTTAATGAGGCTTTGTTGTGTCGAGATCTGAACTTTGTTAAATCATCTTCATTTTCAAATAATGCGGGTAAGCTTTTATAACTTCCAACAACATTACTATTTTTTAATGTTTTAATAACATCATCTATCTCAAAATCTTCATTAGCACCAAGAGCTGTACCAATAGCAACGTAATAAAGTGAATTTTCTGGGCAGAGACCAACTGTATTTAGTGTCTTATCGAAACGCTCTCTTAGTTTATCCATAAATGTTAAAGGTCCACCAAGATATACAACATTACCTTTAATAGGTCTGCCTTGAGCTAAGCCCGATATAGTTTGGTTAACAACAGACTGAAAAATAGAAAGAACTATATCTCTTTTATCAGCACCTTGATTTATGAGAGGTTGGATATCACCTTTGGCAAAAACTCCACATCTTGATGCTATTGGATAAATATAAGATGCATCAGCGGCTAGGGCATTTAAGCTTTCAATTTCTAAATCAAGTAAAGTTGCCATTTGATCTATAAAACTGCCAGTACCACCTGCACAACTTCCATTCATCCTAACTTCTAAAGTACCATCTAAAAATAATATTTTAGCATCTTCTCCACCTAGTTCAATTACAACATCTGTTTCTTTGTTGTACTGAAGAATTGAAGTTCTAGTTGCATATACTTCTTGAATAAAAGGCACTTTAAGTCTTGTAGCCATTCCCATGCCTGCAGATCCAGTTAATGCAATTTTAATATATTTAGAATCAATTAAACTTTTTATTTTTTCTAATATACTCACAGTTGTTTCTTGAATTTTAGAAAAATGCCGCGCATAAGTTTTGTAGATGATATTATTCTTTTCATCTGTAAGTACACATTTAATGGTTGTTGAACCTATATCTAATCCTAACTTCATAAAATCCCAAATTCCCTTTACGAAAATAATTGTTAAATTTACACTTATTTACAAATATACTAAATATGTCAATATAAAGAAAGACACTAAGGTGTTATTTTTATAGATCCAAATTAAAGAAAATGTGATATATTAAAAAGATGAAGAAGCCTTTTTTATTATTAGTCGTTTTAACGCTTATCTCCTTTCAACTTCATAGTTCTGTTTTTGACAGTTTTAAACCTTTAAACCTTTTAGAAACAGAAAATTTTGATATTATTTTTGATGATAATTCCATTAAAGAAGGTTTTTTAATATATGATAACTGTGAAGAAGCCTATAAGGAAATTGTTGATTTTTATGCATTAAAGAGAACTCAAAGAATTAATGTTGTAATTACTAGTGATTATCAAATGCTAAATGCTTATTTTAGCTTTTTCCCATCTCCTCACATCGTTTTGTACAATACAGTTGCTGTTAATAATGATTTAAACATATTTTCATCCGATTACTTATTAAATATATTTAAGCATGAGTTATCTCATGCCTTAACACTTTTTGGAGAAAACACTTTTGTGAGAAAAGTTTTTTCCCAAAACTTAGCTTATTCCTATTTAAATATAACGTCATTTACAGCTGAAGGCCTAGCTATGATAAGTGAAAGCTCAAATGGGGAAGGTAGGTTAAACTCGCCTTATTATCTTTCTAGAATTTTACAAGCTAGAGTGGAGGACAAGTTTCCACATTATTATGAAGTTCAAGGAAATAGAGATGTTTATCCAAGGGATTTTAACTATCTTTACGCCTCTTTCTTTAATCAAT
>CAZHNE010000067.1:5878-8987 GCA_964533775.1 uncultured Spirochaetaceae bacterium
AAGCTTGTTTCTTCAACTTATCACATCTCTTATGGGGAAGATAAATTAATATTAAGTAGATATAAAAATGATCCTTTCCCTAAAACCTTTATAACAGTTGTTGAGAGAGGAGAAAAACATCATCTAAATATTGATAACTTTAAAATGGCTATTTCTTTTAAAGATTACATTGTAGGCATACATAATGAGGGATCTACCCAGTTTATTGTTTTTTTACAAAATGAAAAAATTGTAAAGAAAATTCAAATTCCAGAAAATGAATTTGTTCAAAAGTTAGATGTATTAAACGATAATATTGTTTTCCTTTCAAAGTATGAAGGGAAAAATTGTATAAGTATAATAGATAGTGATAATAGTAGAACAATTTATAAAGTGGATAAAGGTATAGAAATAATTGATTTTTCTCTTTCACAGAGGAAAATTATATTAAGCAGTGTTGAAAATAATACTCTCTCTAGACTTTCATATATCGACACCCTATCAGAAAAACTTTTTATTAATGATTTTGATGTAAGCGGTGGGGTTAATTCACCAGTAATTTTAGACGATAATGTGTATTATATTGCAAATCTTTTTGAAGAAAAGGAATTAAGAGTCTCCCCCCTCCATGAATTTAGTTTTAAAGAGCGGGTTTTGAGCATTGAGAAGAATATATTTGATACACCCGTAATTGATAAGTTTAATTTAGAAGAAGTAGGCAAGTACAACTTATTTAAATATTTACATCAAGGAACTTTTCTCCCCTTTGCTTTATATGATGGTACTGGAGTATCAGCTTTATTTTTTTATCAAACTGTTGACCCAGCAGAATATCTTGATATACAAATTTTATTAACATCAGAGCTTTACGGTGATATTAATACTGATTTAAGCATAAATTTAAGCTCTTATTCTTATTATAAATCTTCAAGCTTAAACTTTTCTCTAACAAACCTGGTCTCTAGTGAATTCTACAGCTTAATAACTTATGAAAGAAAAAGAACTTTTGATTTTAGTAATAACGATTTTCTAAGTATTGAATTCCAAACTCAATTTAATAATAAAATGCAAGTTTTACTAAATCCGACAATTGGCTATGGTTTTGAAACAAGGATGGGACAATCAATTAACAATTCATTGGGGCTTTTTGTTTATTATAATCCAACAGGACTTTATAAATTTGGGGATAACAGTTTTGATTATGGAAACGTTATAGGAGCCGAAATCAAACTCCCTTATCTTTTGTTTTTCATAAAATATGACAAAGCAACAATAAACTTACCAGTTAAAATCAATGTAGAATATGATCTTAAAAATAATAACTTTTTCTACAATGTTAGCTTGTTGTTGTTTGAAAAAGGTATAAATTCATCATTTATAAGGTTGCCTATATACTTCCACAACGTTCAGTTATATGGGAACTATAATTATTCTAAGAACAAAATATCTGCATCTTTAATATTCTCTTCTTCTTTTGCTCAAACTAGAATTTTAACTGGAAAGCTCTCTCCTGGGTTAAGATATTCCTATGACTTTGATACTGGGGAAGATGAGTTTGAAATTAGTTTGTTTGCTCAGTTTTAGGGTTAAATGCTTCTTCCCCATTACATCTAAAATCATATGTTTGACTCTCTTCAACTGCTTTAAGTAGAAGAGAATCAATATTCATTCGATTATAGTTACGAGTTGAAATTTCTAAATCAGGTCTAGTAACAGGATGTTTAGGACTAAATAATACACAGCAATCCTCATAAGGTAATATAGATGTTTCATAAGTATCTATTTCATGAGCTATGCTCATAATTTCTCTCTTATTCATTCCAACTAAAGGTCTAATTACTAGCATATCAGTTGTTGTATCAGTAAAAGCGAGTGACTCTAAAGTTTGACTTGCAACTTGAGAGAGTGCCTCACCTGTTACTAAACAGTTTGCATCATTTTTTCTAGCAAGCATAGCTGAAACTTTCATCATGCAAGCTCTAAACATTAAAGTTGTCTCATTTTCATTAGCATGCGATTTAATCCAAAGTTGTTGTTCAGTAAAGGGAACAACGTGTAGGCGAGTGCCTTGAAGAAATGGTGCAATCTTAGAAGCTAGCATTTTCACTTTTTCTAAAGCTTTATCTGATGTATAAGGATAAGCATGGAAATAAACACACTCTTGCTTTACGCCTCTTGATGCCATTTTATAACCAGCTACAGGGCTATCTATACCACCAGAGAGTAATAACATTCCTTTACCAGCAGATGCTACAGGAAGTCCATCAGGACCTTTTTTCTCTTTTGTGTAAATATATGCTTTGTCTCTAATTTCTATATGTAAAATATTATCTGGGTTTTTAAGATTAACACTAAGAGAAGGATATTCCTCATGAACAATTTTAGCTAAAGTGCATGATAAATCATAAGAGCTGATAGGATAAGTTTTGTTGCATCTTCTAGCTTCAATTTTAAAAGTGCCTTTTTCAGTAAAAGGGTATTCTTTGATTAATTTTCTTGCTGTTTTTTTAATTGTTTCTATGTCTTTTTCACATTTAAAACATTTTGCATATCCAACTACACCAAAGGTGGTTGAAAATGCTAATTCACATTGTTCTTTTGGGCAAGCTGCATCGACTTTAAAATAAAGTCTACCTCTTTGCTTTGATACAACATTGTGAAATGGTCTTAGTTTAATTTTAATATTGTTTTTTAGTCTTTTCTCAAAAAGATGTCTATTTTGACCTTTTAATGAAATTTCGCCTAATCTTACTAAATATAATTTGGTATCCACTGTTTCCTACCTTACAAGCGTATCATATAGAGAGTTTATTTTTTTAACAAGTAACTTAACATCTTTTAATTCAGTATCTTTATTGAAAGAAATCCTAATACTTGATTTAGCAATTTCTGGCTTTATGTTCATAGCTATTAAAACATTTTGACCTTTAACTTTTACATTATTACTACAAGCAGAGCCAGCAGAAACTACAAATCCTTCATCATCTAGCATTCTAGTAAAAACTTCAGAAGGGAAAGAATCAATGCTAAAGTTAATAATAAAAGGAGAGCAGTTTTGTGTAGGGGATAATATTGTAGGTTTTAAGTTTTCTCTAACATACTTGTTGATTTTTAAAACATTTTTATTATC
>CAZHNE010000068.1:0-8896 GCA_964533775.1 uncultured Spirochaetaceae bacterium
TGTTTTGTTTCTTCTTCTTTTTGCCATTCTATAACAGGAGTAAAAGCAGAGAATGTAGTTGATGATTTAATGTAGTTTGATAAACCACCTAAAAGACCACCAGCGTAAGTAAAGTTTTGCGCCACGTACCAACCTGTTGTTGTATTACTAATTAAATCTCTACCATCCCAGGCTATTCCTAAATTTAATTTATTCGAGAACTGCCATCTTTGACCGTATTTGTACATTAGCTCTTCAAAAGGTAAGTAGTTACTATCAAAATAAGCTTTATTAATTCCTATATTAATACCTGTACTTAAAATTAAAGCACCCTTATCAAATCTAAATGTGTAGCCAGTATCGTAACCCGCAGAAATACGGTATAAATCATAATCCATTAGATATTGAGAACTTGGAGTAGCTTTACCACTAGCAACATAATCTAAATAACTATTATAACCTAAAGGATAAGCAGTATCGTTATTATGACCAGTATAGAAATCACTTCCACCCTTTATTAATAGATTTTTCATAAAGGAGTGTTCTAAACCAAATGAAAAACCGTTTGACCAAGGAATATCACCAAAATATTCATCAACAAAAGTTAATGAAGCTTTTTGAGTCGATGGAGAAATAGTTATGCTTGTGGAAAAATCATTTCCAGTTCCAAAAAGGTTTCTATCTGTTATAGTTGCAAAACCTGAAACAGGGAATCCATCAACGGTTCCTCCAAATGTTGCACCAAATTGAATATCTTTTTGTCCACCTTCAGTGACATCAATTATTATATTACAGTTTTCTGCATCTATTGCTTCAATAGAATAACTTAATTCAGTTACAAGTTGAGTGTTTTGAATATTACGTAAGCTCTGCTCTATTGCTGATTTATTAAAATATTCACCTTCTTTAATAATTAACTCTCTAGTATAAACAACTTCTTGTGTTTTACCAATTCCATTAATTATTATGTTGTTTATCTTAGCTCTTGAGCCTTCATTGATTAAAACATTAAAGTGAATTTTGTTTTCTTCCTCATCTGCAATAGTTTGAGGATTAATTTCTAAATTAATATAACCACGATCATAATATAATTGTGATATTGATTGAAGTTGGAACATCCAAAGTCCACGGTTAAAATTATCGTTTTCTTTTAAAGTAATAAAATCTTCTAAAAACTCAGATGTGAAAATTTCATTACCAATAAATTTAAATGATCCAAACTTCCAAACCTTTCCTTCAACAATTTCATAAATAAGTTTTATTTTCTTTTGAGTATCACTCTCTTCAATGATTTCTTGTTTAGGGGCATTTGCTGTAGCCATTATGTAGCCACTGTCGTAGTAATAATTTAATAAGTTTTCTATATCAGTATTTACTTTTGAAGCAGAATAATAACCACTTCTAAACAATGACTTTGTTTTAGATTCAATTTGACTTGATAATACTTTACTATCAAAAACTTCATTACCCTTAAATTCAATTGCACCTACAATAACTTGTTTGCCTTCTTGTATATCAAAATTGATAGCAACTGTATTATTTTCTGAATTTTCAGTTAAAGTTGGTGTTACAACAACATCACTATAACCTTTACTATAATAGGCTTCTTTTATTTTATTAGACGCTTGAGACATTTCATAACCTTCATAAAACGAATCTAAAATAAGGGAGCTTTCTTCGAGCAAGGAGGAATCAGAAATTTTACTATTTCCTTCAAAAGCTACATTACGAAGCATTTGTTTTTCAAAAAAGGTTAGTGTTATTTTTAACTGATTCGAATCAGGAGTAACCCTATTTGCTTCAGCGTAAAAGTAGGAAAAAGAATTTAAAGCGTATAATTCTGATTGTAATTGGTTGAATAAATCTTCTGAGTAGTTTTTATTTCTATATTTAAAAAGTACATTAGAAACATCATTTTTGTTGGCATTTACAATACCTTCAACTTGGAATTCTGATATTTTCACTCCATCATACCAAGCTTTATCCGCAGCAAAAACGCTAGTTAAAGTTAGTACAGAAATCAATAGTATTAAATATATTTTCTTAAGCATGTTATCTCCTAATGGTACAAGACATATTTACTGTATTAAAGCAAATGAATTGTTTTAGTTATACTGAAACCTATAGTATCTAAAATTTCTAATATAGACAACTGAGTTGGATTAGTAAAGAAAGAAAAATCTGCCAATTGTGTATCAACTTCATAAGACATTTCAAAATCAAGGGAGAGGTCTTTTGATAGAAAACTTCTTGTGTTTGTATCATTTGATGCTAGCAAATTTATCATTACTTGAATTTTTGAGTTAGGTGTTAATTCCTTACCCATATAAATGGTTGTATTGTTTAAATATCTAGCTAACGGAGAGAAAGAAGCATATCGAGGGTCTTCAATAAATGTACCTAAAAGAATGTTTTCAACAATATTACTTTTTAGACTAAAAAAGTCTAAATTAAGAGTTGATGCAATTGTTTTGTTAAGCGACCCCGCTCCCCCTGTATCTATGTACCCTAAAGTAGAAAACACTGAAGTTGCTGCCGTAGCGATAGATGCTACAGAACTAGTAGGTTCTGTGCTAATTGGAGAAAATGATTGACCTAATATACTCATAATTTCTTGTTGGCTTTTTACTGGTATACTACTAAAGTTTGGACTGATATTGTTTAAAGTGTTATTTCTTAAACTTAAAATAATATCGACAGGTTCTCTTTGACTGTCTATTTCTCGTAAAGTTGCTTCTAATGAAATAATAGGTTCAATTTGTCCAGTTGCATTGTTCATTTCAAGTGCAAGTGTTCCACTGTTTATGTAGAAGTTTTTCTGGAAATAAAATATCTCACCTTGTAATATGTTTATTTTGCCATCTAGTGAATATGATTTTTTAACAGAGTCAAATTTATAATTAAAGCTTTGGTTTTTATCTACTGTTACACTAAGAATTGGATTAGTGAACTGTGGATAATAAAAGCTATTGTTTTCATCTGTATTAATAGTTAAATCAATATTAGTGTTTTGTGAAGGATCTATCCAAGGCAATAGATTAACACCAGGGGCAATTAAAGAGTTTCGCAAATTAATATTACCTGAAGAATAAACAGTTTTTCCATCAGTTCTTAAATTATATTGATTCTTTGCTTCAGATGTAATTGTTATATTCGCCTTTCTTAGTGGAAGGTATAGGGGAATGTATTGAGGTATGTCTAATGCTATGTCGATGTATTGGTATACTAAATTATCAAAAACTATATCAATGGCTGCATAAAAGGGAGTGTTTTTGTTATTATCTACATCAAAGTAATTAGCTTTTGTTTTGTTATTGTAAAGTTTGTTATTATCTAATATAAAAGTTACATTTGGTATTTCTAAAACATTGTTGTAAGTATAAAGAGTGTTAACTTTAATACTCTTTGAATTTAATTGACCATAAAACTTTGGTTGTTTTAACAAATCTTTAATTAATATTTCACCAGTTATATTATCTCCATATAACTTAACTATTTTTAAATAAATTGCTTTTTCAATTATTGAGATTGGAACATCTAAGTTTGAAGCAAATACATCAAAAGAAGTGTCATAATTAAAGTCAAAATCTCCAGCTAAGCCAACCTCTTTATCTATGCTTAGAAATCCCTTTTTACTATCAAAGTCCACATTAGCCTTTATATTATCACCAGTTAGTATTAGTTTTCCATCAATAAAATTGAAGGAAGAATTGATATCGTTTATAAATACACTATCACTAACCTTTTCTGGCCATAGTTTTTCGAAAGTTTTAATATCTTTTAGTAAGTTAAAGTTTGTTAAATTTAAGTGTCCATATACGTTATTAAATTTATTGTAATCAAAACCTTTATACTGATCTAATTTGCTAAAAAGGGATAATACTGTTTTTAAATTAACTTCATCTGTTGTAAATTCTTCTTTTGTATCTTGTACTAGAGAGTTAAAGTTCAAATAGAAATCTATATCCAAAGTATTAAGTTGATCTGTCACTTTGCCTAATTTTATTAACTCTACTGTTGACTTGTAAGCAATATCAAATTTGTCTAAATTTAGGGCTAAATAACTATCTTCTAAAGTTAGGTTGCCAAAATTAATATTAAAGTTATCAAACAAGAGGTTTTTATCAGTTATATTTAAATTAGTTGAAACATTAAGACCTGAAGTACTAGTCTGCAAATTTTCTTCAGCAATAGATGAAGTGGTTTTAGAGGGAAGAGTAACAAACGGAAGTAAGGTTACGATTTGAGATAAGAATGAGGGTTCTTCTTCTTTTACAGGGGTAGAAAAGTCATTATCAGTAAGATACTCATTAACTGTTGGGTTAATTATTTCTGTTTCGTTAAATTCAATACTACCTTTTATATCATTTTTAGAGTTAAAATCAGTTGTTCCTAAAAGTCTAGCATCCAGAAGTATTTCATTTTTATTAGTAAATATCCTTGAAATATTAAACTTACTAACTTCTAAAAACACTTTGGATATATCAGAATTGTTAAACAAAGAGGCCTCTATTCTTTGGCTTGTATTATCACCAAAAGTAAAGTTTAATTTATAATGGTCTTTAAAGCGATTTTTAAATAAAGTTAAGTACTCAGGCCCATTATAATCTAGTGTTCCCTCAAATTTATTGTCAAATTGATTATTATTATAATCTAAGCGATTTAAGGCAATTGAGTTTTGAGTAATTTCACCGTTTAGTAAAATATCAAAAAGGTTGTTATTATAAGAAAAATCAAAATTATTAATAATAAATGACCAAAGACTAGTTTCTTTTAAAATAAAATTAAGATTTCCATTAAATATTGAATTGTTTAAATCAATTAAAGCTAGATTATCTAAATTTAAGGTAGCAGAGATGTTTTCTCCTACCTTAACATTGGCTTTTAACCCTTTATTACTTGAGGCATTAAAAATAGAGTTTTTTAGATCAGCGACTACAAACAAATCAAGGGATTCCGATTTTAAATTTACAGAACTAGTTACTTGATAAATAGAAGGCGTTACATTTATAAAAGAACCATCAAAACTAAAGTTAGGATAGTTAAGAGCTGTTAAAATAAAATTAGTCCTATCCTGTGCAACATTATCAAAATCTATGTTAATTATTTTTTCTGCTTTTTCAATATTTTCAAGATTTAAGGATCCAAAGAGAGATTTAGTATCTAAAATAAACTTACCATCAAAGGCTAACCTATAATTGAAAAGAGAAAGAGAGAGTTGCTTAACATCTAAGTATTGATCAAATATTTTAGTGCTTAAGTTAAACCCTAAGTCATATTTCGACTCTAAAAACTTCGCATTTTTTATTAATACAGAGGAGTTTAAATCTCCATTAAACTTTTCTTTGTTGCTTAATGCAATATTACCAACATAGTTTATAGAACCAGTTAGTTGAGTTTGTTCATCAATATAGTTGTTGAGTGGAGGGAGGAAGCCCACAATTACAGGATAAAACTCTTCTATTTTAAAATCATCAAAAAATATTGTAGTATTAATAGTGTTATTCGAAAGTTTTTCTTCAAATTGACCAACAGCTTTAATACTAAAATTTTTACCATATGTAATATTAGCTTCCACAGCTTCAAAGTGATTTGGAGCTAGTTTTAATGGTCCTTGTAAGTTTATATCAGCGCTTATATCTTGTTTTAAACTATTTAGTTTTAAATCATTAGTAAATAAAGAAGCAGTTATGTTTTGAAAATTATCTTGTAGTTCAATAAAGCTGTTAAATGAAGAATTAATACTGTTCTTATTGTATTTAGCATACACGTCTGAATAAATTGAAATATAAATATTATTATAAACATTTTTTAAATTGTCCAAACTAACTTTTGTAGAGTCAAATTTTCCATTTGTTACTATAAAAGAGTTATCAATATCGCTGTTTATACTTATATCAAAGTTATTAACTTTAGAAATCAAATCTTTTCTATTGTATTCAATTTGTGAGAGTTTAATATTTGTTTTATATGGAACGAAATCTTTAGAAAGTAGTGATAAATCTAAACCTTGTAAATTAACAACATTATTTTCTAATGAAATTGAAGTATAGTTTTCATTATTGATAAATAAAGATAAATTATCTTCTACGTAAGAAAGTCCAAAACTAGGTTTAAAAAACTCAATATGATCATCATTTAAGGAAAAGAGTAAATATTTGGGATTTATTAATACAGAAAAGTCTTTAAAGTTTGTTGTAAGTTCTGAGTTTACATCGCTTGCTTTAAAATTTATTCCATCCATTTTATATGCGATATTACGGACAGAAAGTAAAACCTTACCAGTGTTTTCTAAACTATAATTAATAGTTGCATTTTCAATGTCAATTTTGTTGTTTAAGTAACTAAAATGTGAAGTATCAAAGAAAATGTTTATATTATTATCTAAATAAAAAATTGTTGCATTATTTGAGTCGACATCAATATCTTCACTCTTATAATCAATAGCGCTTAATTTAAAGTCAAACTTGTTTAAAATACCCTTCTTGGCTATTTCGAAATTTAAATTGTTAATATTAGTATTTAGAGCTATATCTTCATTTGCATAATGAACAGTTCCCCTATCTATTGTTAATTTAATAGAGTTGTTAGTAAAAGCTTCTCCTAGTATTGGGGATAAATCTATATATTGTTGTTGAATAATTAAGTTTAGAAGCCCTCTTATATCAAATGGATCATCTTTTTTTATAACATCTTTTTTTTCAAGTTGCCCCTGAATTGCAATTGTATTATCAGCAATTTTAATCCCTAATAAGGATTGAAGTAAATCATCAATGTTTTCACTGATGTTAATTAATATATCCGTTGCATTTATTTCAAGCTTTAAGCTTCGATTAAAAAATAAATACTCAATATAATTAAATAAACTTTGATTTGTAGAAAGATTAGAAAGAGTGATTAGTGGTTTGTTGTTTTTAGTTAAACTAATCTTTTCTACTTTTTGACTAGATAAAAAAGACTCATTTATATTTTCAACTTTAATATTATAACCATTAGGCATTTCAAGATTAGAGAGAACAGCACTAGTTAATGCTTGAATTGGAGTTTGAGCTTGAAATTTAAAGATACCAAAGGCAGAAACACCAAGTAAAACTGAAATTATCACAGCGATTGTCAAAATTGATTTTTTAGTACTATGGTATTTCAAGACCTTCCTCCAAAACTATATATGCATTATAATACGAAAAAATAAATTATTCATTAGTAAATTTAATTCTTATAGCATATACAAGGGAAAAACAAAAAAATGGCAAATATTTTAGAAAACTTTATTGTAATAGAGGGCTTAGATGGAGCAGGAACAACAACGCAACTAAAAAGGGTTGCTTCTGCATTATTAAAAAAAGGTTATAAAACTCATACTACTTTTGAACCAACTGATAGGCCAATTGGAAAAGTCGTAAGAGATATATTAGCAAAACGATTTATTACCACTCCCCTAACTCTTGCAAAAGCTTTTGCAGCTGATAGAAATGATCACCTTTATAATAAGGAAGATGGAATTTTATATCATTTAGAAAATGGTAGAATAGTTATAAGCGACAGATATTTTTATTCTTCATTAGCTTATCAAAGTGTTGAAACTGATTTTGAAGTTGTAAAAAGATTAAACGACTATCCACATCCTGAAATTTTAATTTTCATAGATACTCCAGTTGAGGTTTGTTTAAATAGAATAAATAGCCGTGGTGCACAAAAGGATATTTACGAGCATGAAAACTTTTTAGAAAAAGTTAATAAAAACTACCAAAGAATTTTAGAACAATTACCAAAAGAGGTTAATTTAGTTAAAATAGATGGTAACTTAACTGTAGAAGAAATTTCTACAACTATTATTGAAAGCTTAGAGAAGTTAATCAAATAATATAGTTTTACAATTTTACTCTATACATAATGGATATATATTTTCATATTATATCCATTATAAACTTTGGCTTATTCTTTTGTTTTCTGGTAATTTGTTATATCTTTATCTTTTACTATTCCCCTATCGATAATTAACGCATTTTTAAGTACTGAATTTTCTTTAATCTTATCTTCTACAATGTCATCTATATAGCGTTTTAAAACATTGCTTATTGATTTAGACGCTGCAAGAGGGAAAAGAGATGGAGTATGATCAACAACATAGTGCATAACTCCATCAACAAAGTAAACAGGATTAGTAATCTCAGTGGGCCTACTTGTTTCAATAGCCCCTTTTTCATCACAACTAACATCTATAATTAGTGAATTTTTTTTCATTAATTTTAAATCATTTTTGTAGATTAAGTGGTCTTCCCTAAAAGGATCCCATAATATCCCATTTACTATAACATCAAACTGATGTAAATCATTTTTCAAATATTTTTGATTTTTTCTTTTGAAAACAGTAATATCGGCACCTAAAGCAGATAAAATATTGTAAGCTCCACAAGAAACATTACCTCTTCCTATTAAAGCTACTTTACATTCATTAGGAAGTCTTCCATATATAGGAAAGGCATGCAATATAGCAGCTTTGCCTGCTAGCTCACTGTTTTTCCAAAATAGGTTTCTACCATTTTTATTCATCGCTTCCCAAGCTAATGTTGAAAACTTCTTTTTAATAATTTGTTTAGTAACTTCTTTGTTTTGTACAGCATGTACCCATCCAAAAATAGTTTTACTATCTAAAATTTCATCTAAATATGTGGCATCACCTATTTTGGGTTCACAAATAACATCTTTCAAAAGAACTTCTTGTCTACTACCGATGTTAGATCCAGCCTTTATATAATCACTATCGCTATATCCTAAAACATCGCCATACCCTTTTTCAAAAAATAAATATTTTTTATTCTTTACTTTTAAAATATCATTTGGTATTAACGCCCTTCTCTTTTCATTTTTTTTAGTACTAATTATAAAGCCAACTGTTTTCATAAAAACGCCTCCT
>CAZHNE010000069.1:0-8842 GCA_964533775.1 uncultured Spirochaetaceae bacterium
CCTTAAATAAAGCAAAGGGATCTTATTTAGAAGACGTAGAAGGAAATAAATACTTAGATTTCCTTTGTGGAGCTGGAACCCTTGCCTTAGGTCATAATAATAAAAGTGTTAATGACGCTATGATTGATTTAATAAGGAGTGAGGCTCCACTACATACATTAGACTTGATTACTCCAACTAAAGATTTGTTTGTAGAAACACTAATAGATAATCTCCCTAATGGTCTAAAGGAAAATGCTAAAATACAATTTTGTAGCCCATCTGGTACTGATGCTGTAGATGCAGTTATTAAATTATTTAAAACTGCAACTGGCAGGCGAACAGTTATAGCCTTCTCAGGAGGCTACCACGGCATGGGGCACGGCGCATTGGCTTTAACTGGCAACCTTACTGCTAAAGAGAAAGTTGCCTCTCTAATGCCTGATGTGCATTTCTTTCCTTATCCTTATTCTTACCGTTGTCCTTTTGCTTTGGGAGGAGATGCAGGTGTTAATGCTGCAATTTCATATTTTGAAAGAACCCTAAAAGATCCTGAATCTGGTATTACTAAACCAGCTGCTGTAATTTTAGAACCAATTCAAGGTGAAGGTGGTGTAATACCTGCTCCTATAAAGTTTTTACAAGAGATTAGAAGAGTTACTAAAGAATTAGATATTCCTCTTATATTTGACGAAATTCAATGTGGAGTAGGAAGAAGTGGTAAATTCTTCGCTCACGAATATGCCTCAGTCTCTCCTGATGCTATTTTAGTCTCTAAAGCTATTGGAGGGACTCAACCTCTTAGTTTAGTTATATATGATAAAAAGTATGACGGATGGAATGCAGGCTCTCATGCTGGCACCTTTAGAGGCAATCAGCTTGCAATGGCAGCAGGGACTGTTGTCATGAAAACTGTTGGAGACGAAAAATTCTTACAAGAAGTGAGAGAAAAAGGTGACTATCTTTTAGAAAAGTTAAATAAATTAAAAAGTGAAGTTTCAATAATTGGAGAGGTGAGAGGAAAAGGATTAATGATTGGAATAGAATTTGTTGATCCAAGTGGTTTAAGGGATAACATAGGATCATTACCTCCTTCAGGATTATATTCATCAAATGTTCAGAAAAAGTGTTTTGAAACTGGATTAGTTATGGAAAAAGGTGGAAGATATGGCTCAGTTATGAGAGTTTTATGTGCTCTAAATGTGAGTTATTCAGAGATAGATATAATGTATAGTATCTTTTCATCTGCAGTAAGGGAGGTTAATGATGGAGTTTGATAATTTGCTATTAAGTAATAGTTCAAAAAGTAAGCAACATTTTTCTTTTGTTATAGAGAAAACATCTAAAGCAATAATAAGTGCTTTCAACAGCTCTTTAGCCTACAGAGGATTAAATCCAGAGGAATTAAAAAATGAGTTAAGCAATATGGAAATATTGCCAAATCAAGGTGTAGGGTTTGAAGCTGTACTAGAAGAACTAGAAAAAAAAGTATTCCCTAACTTCCTTTCCACTTCTTCAAAAGGATATATGGCACATTTACATAGTCCTGCTATTATTGAGAGTATAGCTAGTGAGTTAATTATTGCATCTTTTAATCAATCGATGGATTCGTGGGATCAAAGTCCTGTGGCTACTGAAATTGAACTCTTAGTTATAAACATGCTGTGTAAGTTGTACAATTTATCAGATAGTGGAGATGGTGTTTTCACTTCTGGTGGAACACAATCAAACTTTATGGGCCTCATGTGTGCAAGAGATTGGTATTGTAATACTGTTTTAAAACATGACGTAAAGAAAAAAGGTCTACCGGCTAATTATAATAAGTTTAGAGTTTATACTTCTTCTCTTTCACATTTTTCAGTTGAGAAATCAACTCATATATTAGGGCTTGGTTATGATAGTGTTAGGAAAGTTCCATGCGATGATAAACTCAAGATGGATGTAACAGCACTGAAAATAATGATTAAAGAGGATTTAGCTAAGGGATTAGTTCCTATGGCTGTAGTTGCTACAATAGGAACTACAGACTACGGAAGCATCGATGATGTTAAGACAATAAGAGAAGTTTGTGATGAGCATAGTATGTACCTACACAGTGATGCTGCATACGGTGGAGCTTTAATTTTAAGTGACAAGTATAAAGAAAGAATTGATGGTATTGAGTTATCACATTCTATTACGATTGATTTCCATAAAATGTTTCTTCTTCCTATTAGCTGTAGTGCTTTTTTAGTAAACGATAAAAGCTTGTTAGAGCCATATGAACTACACGCAGACTATCTTAACCGTGAAGAAGATGAGGCTGAGGGTTATACAAACTTAGTTGGAAAATCTATTCAAACAACAAGACGCTTTGATGCTTTAAAGGTATGGATTGCTTTCCAAACTCAAGGAAAAGATGGTTATAATACTATTATTGATAAATGTATTAATAATGCTACAATTCTTTACAATAGTTTGGACTTAGATGAATTGTTTGAAACTATTAATCTTCCTGAGCTAAGCTCTGTTGTTTTTAGATATAAAGGATCTGATAAGTTAAATAAGAAAATTAGAAAAACACTTCTTCATGAGCATGGTTTAGTAATTGGTCAAACAACTTATAAGGATAAAGTATATCTTAAATGTACTTTATTAAATCCACGAGTAGTTAGCTATGATATTTTACATTTGATAAAGAAAATTACTACTATAGTTTCTCAAGAAAAAAACCGAGTAAAAAAGTAATTAAAAGAAATTATAAGAAAGTTAATAAGAGCATAAAAAAACTTGAATGAAAATTAAATCTCATTCAAGTTTTTATTTATCTTTATGAAGTGAATGTTATTCTACATCTATACCATAAAGTAAGTCGAAATATTCCATATCAGTTGATAGAATCTTGTTTAAGTTAGGAATAGTCTTTTTGTAAGACTCTAAAGTTCTCCAGAACTTAAAGAAGTAGGGATCTTGTTCATATGATTTTGCATATATTTCAGCAGCCTCAGCATCAGCGACACCCTTTATTTCTTCACTAGTAGCGTATGCTGTAGAGATAATGTTTTTTTGTTCGCTTTCGGTTTTACCTTCCCATTGGGCAAGTTGACCACGACCATAAGAACGATAAGCTTCAGCAATTTGATTTCTTTCTTTTATCATTCTCTCATAAACACTTTCTGTTAAATCATCACTATATCTAATTTGACGTATAATAATATCGATTAATTCAATTCCATACTCGTCCGTAAAGTTAGTTGCTAATTGATACATTTTTGAAGATAAGCCTTCACGACCAATAGAAATTGACTCTTGTAGAGTTGTGGTTTTTGTTAAGTTTCTAAGGTTTTCAGCGTCTTGTAAATCGTCAAGATTTTGAACTACTGTATCCTCAACTTCCATTCTGTTAATTTTGTTAGAGTTTCTAATAGCTTCGTTTAATGGGTTTTCTGAAATAACAGTTCTAACTGTTGAGTCTAGAATATCATCCATTCTTAAAAGACCGTTATTTACTGTATTAACAGTTTCATAGTATTTAGCGGGGTCGCTAATTTTCCATCTAGCTGTTGTATCTACCCAAATAAATTGGTTTTCTTGTGTTGGAATTCTTTGAGCTGCTCCATCCCAAGAAAGAACTTTTTTAGGGTAAATTACCACGTTATCAATAAATGGTATTTTTAACTTTAATCCTGCTGAATATTCAGTGTTTATAATCTTACCAAAACGAGTTACAACTGATTGTTCTCCTTCTGTTAAAATATAGAAAGGTCCTAGTAAAACAAATACAACAAACACGGCTAGTATTACAACTATTGTGGTTACAAATTTTTTCATTAGTTTCTACCTCCTGTGTTAGTATTTGGGGACACTACAACGTTTTGTTTTGAAGAGTCAATTTGAGATATAGGTAAGAAGTTTTTCAAATCCTTATCTATTAAAGTAATGCTATTACTATTTTGAGAAATCACTTCTTCCATAGTTTCTATGTAAAGACGATCAGCAGTAATTTGCTTACTTTGTTGATATGTATCTCTCATACTATTAAATCTTGCTACATCACCGATAGCATTGTTAACTCTTTCTTTAGCATAACCTTCAGCAATCTGAATTTGTTGTTTTGCTTGCCCTTGTGCTTTAGGGATAATAGAGTTGTATTGCTCTTTACCTTCGTTGATGTATTTGTTCATATCCTGAACAGCTTTGTTAACATCTTCGAAAGCACTTTGTACAGAACCTTCTGGTGGTACTATGTTTTGTAGTTTTACAGTAACAACTCTAATTCCAAGGCCATAAGAATCAAGTGTTTGTTGCATTTGTTCCTGGGCTTCAACTTCTATAGCTGTTCTTTCGCTTGTCATAACAGCCAAAATAGGTAAATCTCCAACAAGTTGGTTCATTGCACTTTGACTAATATCTCTAATTGTTGTTTCTCTTTGTTGAACATTAAAGAGCCATTGTTCTGGGTTGCTAATTTGGTATTGCACAATCCATTCTAAATCAACGATGTTTAAATCACCGGTGAGCATTATTGATTCTTTTGAAAAATCAGTGTTCATCGAAAATGGGCTATTATTATAGTTGCTTCTATAACCAAATGTCATAGTTTGAACAACTTGGGTTGGAACTTTGTAGGACTTCTCAATTCCTAGTGGAATTTTAGTTTGTAATCCGGGTCCAACCGTTCTACTATATTTACCAAATCTCGTTACTACAGCTTGTTCTGTTTGATCGACTACGAAAAAACTAGATAAAGCAGTAGCAAGAACTATAACAGCAATAATTAAACCAATTATTAGCTTTGGACTAATGTTAAAATTTTTATTAGCTGGTTTGAAGGGTTCTTGATCCATGTTATCTCCTTAAAGAGGATATCCTCTTACTATTTAAAGTTACTCAACATACCCCTTAGTGGTCAAGTATAATTATCGATATTATAATTATATGTTGTTATTTTTTGCTATATGAGGGTAAAAGTTGTTTTTTTTAAAGATTTTGTTCCTTAATATAGTGTATTTGCTTAAATGTGAGTAATTTCTCAATAATAGAATAAAGTTATTTAAGATAGGTTGAAAATTTGTTATTTCAATTATATTATGGCAAAAGCACTATTAGAATAAAATTTATTATTGCTAAAATTATTTAAGCAATTGTTTGTTCAACGATTGTCAGGAGACTTTATGAAGAAAAAAAGACTAATTACTTCTGCTTTACCTTATGTTAACAATATTCCTCACTTAGGAAATTTGATACAAGTGTTGTCAGCCGATGTTTTTGCAAGATTTTGTCGATCAAAAGGCTATGAGACATTATATGTTTGTGGCACTGATGAGTATGGCACAGCAACAGAAACAAAAGCCTTACAAGAAGGTATAACTCCTAAAGAGTTGTGTGACCATTATTATGCTATTCATAAAAATATATACGAATGGTTCGATATTAACTTTGATCATTTTGGTAGAACAAGTACTGAAAAGCAAACTGAAATAGTACAAGATATATTTAACAAAGTTGATGCTAATGGCTATATTAGAGAAGGTGAAATTGAACAATTGTATTGCCCTAATTGTGAAAGGTTTTTAGCAGATAGATTTGTTTTAGGAACTTGTCCTCATTGTGGTAGTGAAGGAGCTAAGGGTGATCAGTGTGATAACTGTTCAACTCTTTTAGAAACTACCGAGTTAATTGAACCTAAATGTAGTGTTTGTGGTACTACCCCTGAAGTAAAGAAAACCTCCCATCTTTATTTAGATTTACCAAAAGCCTTACCTCTATTAGAAGAATGGATGAAAGAAGCTTCTGTAACTGGATTTTGGGCAAAAAATGCAGTTCAAGTTACAAAAAGCTGGATTAGAGATGGTTTAAAAGAAAGAGCTATTACACGAGACTTAAAGTGGGGTATCCCAGTACCTAAAAAAGGTTTTGAAAATAAAGTGTTTTACGTTTGGTTTGATGCACCTATTGGATATATATCAATAACAGCTAACGCAGTAGAAGACTGGAAGAGATGGTGGCATAGTCCTGAAGATACTGAACTATTCCAATTTATTGGAAAAGATAATATTCCATTCCATACTGTAATTTTCCCGTCTTCCCTTTTAGCAACAGGTGAAAAATGGACTATGTTACATCACATGAGCTCAAGCGAATATTTAAATTATGAAGATGGTAAATTCTCTAAGAGCTTAGGAGTTGGTATTTTCGGAAACGATGTAATGGATACTAAAATTCCTAGTGATGTATGGAGATTTTATATGTTCTACAACAGACCTGAAAAGAATGATGTTACATTCTCTTGGTCAGACTTTGAAGAGAAAGTAAATGGTGAGTTAATCGGGAATCTTTCTAACTTAGTAAATAGAACTCTAACTTTTATAAATAGATTCTATGATGGAAAAGTTCCTGAAGGTGAATTAGACCAAGAATTAATTGAACAAATAAAAGAAAAAGAAACCAAGATTGATAATTTACTTGAGAAGGCAGGAGAGAGAGAAGCACTAAGAAACATATTCTTCCTATCCTCAATTGGAAATAAAGCATTCCAAGATGGTGAGCCTTGGAGAACAAGAAATGAAGATCCAGAAAAAGCTGCTAAATTGCTTAAAACTCTCGTTTATTTGATTAAAGATTTGGGCATTTTAGTAGAACCTTATATGCCACAAACAAGTAAAAAGATTTTAGGGTTTGTAAAATCTGAAAATGCCAACTGGTCAGATTTAGGTAAATTTGAAGGCATAAGTGAAATAGGAGAAATTGAACTCTTATTCACTAAATTAGAACATGAAAGAATTGAAGAGCTAAGAATAAAATACAAAGGCTCTCAAGCTGAAAGAGAAGAAAAGAAAAGAAAGGAAGATAAAAAAATGGAATCTAAAGAAGAAACATTATCAATGGCACAAGAATTTGCAGATAGAGTAGATTTAGTGGTAAGTAAAATTGTAGAAGTAGAAAAGCACCCAGAAGGGGACAAGTTATATATTTTAAAACTTGATACTGGAGATGAAGATGATACAGACAGACAAATCGTATCTTCAATTGTCCCTTATTATAATGCGGAAGAATTGTTAAACCGCAATATTGTATTAGTAAGAAACTTAAAGCCAGCAAAGTTTAGAGGTGTTAAATCTAGAGGTATGCTTTTAGCTGCTAGTGAAAAAGATGATAAAGACCATGAAACTTGCGAAGTTTTATTTGCAGATGAACTAGAAGTTGGAACTACTTTACTTCCAGAAGGAACAACAGCACCCCAAAAAGCTCGTTTCTACGTAAAGGGGAGCAAGTTCTTCGCTATGCCAATGAAAACTGAAGATGGTGTAGTAAAAGTAGATGGTAAAGCATTAAAATCTGAAGATGGTAAAGAAATAACAGCTAAAGTTTATGTAAACGGTGAAGTTGGTTAATTTTATCCCTTCATTAAATTAATAAAAAAGCACATATATCGTTTATGTGCTTTTTTTATGCGAGATGTAAAAAATTATTTAAAATGCTTCTATTGTAAAATCATTTCCAGGATCTGTTAAAAAGTCTGTTATAAAATTAAGATAAATATAATCTGAAAAAGTTCCAGCATTTAACCCACTTGTATCTGTAAAATCAGAATAAGCATAAATATGGAAGTCTCTAATCTTGTCACTTTTTAGTTTTTCGATTTTAATTTCTGTCCCTTCAATGTAATCTATAGTTTGATTTGCGTTTTTATTTTTTTTAGACAATTTGATTTGGTAAGGAATAGTCTTTATTCCAGTTCCAGCATCGTATGATTTTAAGTAAAACCCATCTGGGGGACTACTAATAGTCATCCCCACATAATAATCATCCTTTTTATTTGTCGAAGCTCCTCCAATTTGCATTGAAACTATCCATGCTAAATGGTTTGATCCTAAATCATCGAAGAATGAAGTTGGAGTCCAGCTATCAGGGCGTTTATAGTTTATGTTGATGAAAGTGTTTGGAACAGGATCAAAGCTAGGTGCAGTTGATATAACATTTTCTGTTAATCCACCAAAGTAATATGGGACTTCTTGAGTAGTTGGATTGTTGTATTCATCTTCAAATTCTTCAAAATCATCTTCGTCACTTAAGATAAAGAAAAGGTAAAAATTAGTAGCTGTTAATGTATCTAAAATAAAATATTCATTATTGTTGTTGGCGATAAAATCATTGTCCTCAATAACATAATAAAGTGTTACAGTAAACTCTTCAGCTTCAACATCCTCATATTGCAATCGATAAAGGGGCATCCTTGTTTTATCTATTTCAAACCAATAATCAATAACTCCTTCAAGATCATTACCGTTATATTCTCCATCATATTCAGTTGATACTTTAGCAACTAAACTACAATTAGAGCTAGTTGGACCACCAGGATTGCTAGATATTGTTGAAAGTTTAGCAGTATAGTTCTCTGCATTTATATGTGGAACTGCAAGCTCATCCGCTGCATCGTATTCAGACTCAGCCTCTGTTTTTATAGTCACTAGTTTTATTGCATCTTTTGTTCGCAAACTTCCTTCACTAAATGAATTTCTAGTATTAGTTGTTACAGGTGAATATGTAATCTGCTCAATATCATAAAAGGAAACAGGTGTGCCTTTAGACTTATTACTTTCGTAAGCAAAAAGTGTTGATATTGATATAAGGTATAATATAAGTAGTAAAAATAGAGTTTTTATTCTTTTTATTCTCATGTCATAAGCTTATACGGTTCAAAATCATTTGTCAATATTAAATACTTTTTGAATATTTTTACATATTCCATAACTAAAATGATAAAAACTTGTTTAAAAACTGTATTTGTGTTAAATTATTTATGTAATATTTAATAAGGAAAAGTGGATGAATAAAAAAAGTTTGTTATTAATAGTAGTTATGTCATTACTTACCATCTTTA
>CAZHNE010000070.1:0-5043 GCA_964533775.1 uncultured Spirochaetaceae bacterium
AGAGATAAATTATTTGTAACAAATTTAGGAAAACCCTTGTCGATTTCGTCTGTTGGCAGTATTTTTGATAAGCAGCGTATAAAGTTTGGTTGGCAGAAAAGCTTTACACCACATGTTCTAAGACATAGTTATGCAACTCATCTTTTGAACAATGGTGCATCTATAAGAATGGTTCAACAACTGTTAGGACATTCTAGTCTTTCTACAACTCAAATATACACTCATGTATCACAAAAAAAAATGAGGGATGTGTATTTAAAGTCACATCCACATGGAAGGAAATAATATGGGATCATTTAAAGGAACAACAATTGTTGCGGTCAGAAAAGGTGGCAAAGTTGCTATCGCAGGTGATGGCCAAGTAACTCAAGGAAATACTATTTTAAAAGGTAATGCACATAAAATTCGTCATTTATATGATGGAAAAGTAATAACTGGATTTGCAGGTACTACAGCAGATGCATTTACCTTATTTGAATTGTTTGAAACAAAACTTAAGCAATTTAATGGAGATTTAACAAGAGCTGCTGTTGAATTAGCAAAACAATGGAGAACAGATAAATCTCTCAGACAGTTAGAAGCAATGTTAATTGTAACTGACGGAGATAAAATATTTTTAATCAACGGTGCTGGTGATGTTGTAGAACCAGAAAATGATGTAATTGGAATTGGATCAGGTGGTAATTATGCGCTAGCTGCAGCATTAGCATTTTTAGATTCTAATGTTGATTTAGAAGCTAAAGAAATAGCTGTAAAGAGTGTATCTATTGCTGCTGATCTCTGTATATATACAAACAACTCAATTATCGTTGAAGAATTATCAAAATAAGTAAAGGAAAACAAATGAATAAAATTCCAAAATTAGATGAAATGAAGCCTTCACAAATTGTTGAAGAGCTAGACAAATATATTATTGGTCAACACCAAGCTAAAAAAACTATTGCTATAGCAATTAGAAACAGAACTAGAAGAAAAAAATTACCAGAAGAACTTAGAGCTGAAATATCACCTAAAAACATGATATTAATTGGACCAACAGGTACTGGTAAAACTGAACTCGCTAGACGAATTAGTAAATTAAGTAATGCTCCTTTTATTAAAGTAGAAGCTACTAAGTTTACAGAAGTTGGATACGTTGGAAGAGATGTTGAGTCTATGGTAAGAGACCTTATGGGTATTGCTGTTCAAATGGTTAACAAAGAAATGAGTGAAGCCAATAATATTGAAGTAGAAGAAAAAGTTGAAGAGCGCTTATTAGATCTATTAATACCATTACAAAAAACAAATGTTTCAACAACTGAGATATCCTCTTCCTCTATAACAGAAGGATCAAAAGCAACTCGTGAAAAATTTAGAGAAATGCTTAGAGAAGGTAAATTAGAAGAAAAAGAAGTAGAAATAAAAGTTTCTAAAAAAGCTAATGTTGGTATAGAAATGATTGGTGCTTCTTCTATGGATGATTTACAAAATGCTATGAACTCTTTAGGTTCAATTTTCCAACAACCTAAAAAAAGAACATGTTCAATTAAAAGAGCTCGTGAAATCTTAAAAGAAGAAGAAGTTCATAAAATGATTGATCCAGATAAAGTTAATGAGATTGCTAAAGAAAGAGTTGAACAAATGGGTATTATCTTTATTGATGAAATTGACAAGATTGCTTCATCCGATGGTCAAAAACATGGACAAGATGTATCAAGAGAAGGTGTTCAAAGGGATATTTTACCAATTGTAGAAGGAACTCAAGTTAATACAAAATGGGGTATAATTGATACTACACACATTTTGTTTATAGCCAGTGGTGCTTTCCACATTTCTAAACCAAGTGATTTAATTCCAGAATTACAAGGAAGATTCCCACTTCGAGTAGAGTTAGACGGTTTAACTGCTGATGATTTTGAAAGAATATTAGTGGAACCAAAAAATGCAATAACAATGCAATATCAAGAGCTTTTGAAGACAGAAGATGTTACAATAGAATTTGATAAAGAATCGATTCGTAAAATTAGTGAAATTGCATACGAAGTAAATACTACTAATGAAAACATCGGTGCTAGAAGACTTTATACTGTAATGGAAAAATTATTAGAAGAGTTAAGTTTCAGTGCAGATGAATGCGAAGGCCAAACTATAGTTATTACTGAAAAGTATGTAAATGAAAGATTAGCTGATGTTGTACAGGATCAAGACTTATCTAGATTTATACTCTAAGGGGAGAAATGTAATGGAATTTCTTACTATTGAAGCAAAAGATTATGATGAAGCAATTAAAAAGGCAAGACAGAAATATGGTAGCTCTGTGAGAATTCAAACACTTACAAACAAACCATCTTCTCTTGTTAAAAAAAGTTCCTGCGTTATTACGTGCTATTTAGTAGACCAAAAGGCAAAGGAAAGTAGTAAGAAACCCATTTCAGAAAAACCTAAAAGTATAGAAGCTCCAAGTGAAGTTGTCTCCAATATGAGAAAAATATTGGAGAATAATGATTTTTCCAAAAACCTAATAGACAAAGTTATTGGAGATCTTGTTTGGGAAGACGCAAAAGATATAACAGAGATGGAATTAAACTTGGTAAATAGTTTAATAGATAGTGCAAAAGTAGATAGAGAGAATATATTAAATCCTCCTAAATTTTTTGTTCTTCATGGCTCTGCAGCTGTAGGTAAAACCGTTTCCCTATTAAAAATGTCATTGTTGTACTCTGCTAATGTGGAGGAATCTTCTAAAAGAAATGTAGCTATTTTGTCATTAGGTGGTTCTTCTATGTTAAATTCTATTTGTGAACTGTACGAATTAGAAGCTTTCCATGTAGGAGATCCTGAAGCCTTGCGTCAATTTATTGAAAATGAGTCTACAAAATATGATTTAATATTTTTAGACATAGGAGACATTGAAAAAGATTTAAAAACTACAATGTTGCAAGCTTTAAGGTTTGAAAATGTTGGCCATTTTCTATGTATTAATGCTAGATATAAACTAAGTGAACTTGTGCATACTTACAAGGAACTGAAAGAAAAGTACGATATTAGAAGCACAATAGTTACTATGTGCGATGAAGCTATATCGATTGGAAATGTTTTATCATTTTGCAATGAAATGGATATACCTTTGATGTTTTTTAGTGATGGGAAAAATATTGAAAAAGGATTATTTCCTGCAAACAGTTCATATATTATGAGTTTATTACATGGCTTTTCAATTGATTTTAAAACAATGTGGGATACGACAAATAAGGAAAATTTAGTTTAATTTACTTTGAGCTTTTAACCCCAAAACAATGTTTTTAATAGCAGGGGAGGCAATACTACTTCCCCAAATTGAGTTCTTAGTAGGAGCTTTTGCTGCAAAATATATAATATATTTAGGATTATCTGCATCTACAATAGCTATTGTGGATGCTAAAACATCTCCCCCAACATAACTTTTTGTTTTTTCATTCAACAGTTGGGCAGTTCCTGTTTTAGCAGCAACTTTAACACCATCTACTCTTGCATTTATTGCAGTTCCTCCCTCTTCGGTTGCTAAAACCATATCTTCAAGTACTATTTGAGCAGTTTCTTCTGTTATTATTCTCTTTGAAGAGGACGGTTCAAGTGGGGTGTTTCCAATTTGTTTTATTAATTTAGGCTCTAATAGAATACCTTTGTTAGAAATTGCTGTTGCAGCAGTTGTAAGATTTATTGAGGTAGTTAATAACTCTTGTCCAAAAGAAATAGTTGGTTTAGATCTAAGAGACCACAATTCAGGTTTTTGAATTCTAGATCGTGCAATACCATTTAAAGGTAGATCTGCCTTTGAATCAAAACCAAAGTCTAATAGTTTATTATAAAAATTGTTTGAATCAGTTTCTAAAGCCCATTTACTAATAGCTCCGTTACAAGAATACTTTAGCATTGTATCTTTCGTCACAGTGCCATGAGCACTTGTACAGTTTATAGTAAAATCTTGGTTATTTAAGTTAAAAGTGTAAGAACCATCACACATAAAAGGTTCGTCAAAATTCGCCTCATCTAAATCAACTAAGGCTGCAAAAGAAAAGATTTTAAAAACAGATCCAGGTTCATAAAGCAAGGAAACAGCATTGTTTTTTCTACTTTCAGGTGAACTGTGATTAAAGTTGTTTGGATCATACCAGGGATAACTAGATAAAGCTAAAATTTCACCCGTAGTAGCATCCATAACAATAGCAACAATACTCTCTGGACTATATTCGTGGTTAACTCTCTGGACCTCTAAATCACATAAGTATTGAATATTCATATCAATAGTTAAATAAACATCCTCTCCATAAGTAATTGTTTCATTTAAACTTGGACCAGGATAAAGGATAGTATTTAAATTATACTCTAATCCTTCTAATCCATTGTTATCTAACCCAACAAAACCAACTGTTTGGGCAGCATGAAAAGTATATGGATAATCTCTTCCATATCTTTTTTCTATTTTTACTAAATTAGTCCATTTGTTCTCTTTTACTAACTCTCTAAAAGAATCTAACTTATCATCATCGATTCTTGATTTTATAAGGGCTTGGTAAGTGTACTTTTTTGAAATCTCTACAATTTCTTCCTGCCTCATATTTAAAAATGGAGCACATTGGGCCGCTACATCTTCTAAATTTTCAATTTTATCAACTCTAAAACTACAGCTATAATAAGGGACTTCAATTGCAAGGATTTTTGAATTTCTATCATAAATATTCCCTCTGATAATTGATTGGGCAACTACTGGATTATCGTAGTTTACTCTTTTACTTTTACCGTCTATCATAAGAAAAGCAACTCTGAGCAGTATTAGAGTAAACAATAATATGATAATCAACTCTGAAAAAATAAAGATTTTATCTTTTTTTGTGGAATCCATGATAGATTTATAGTACAGTATGAATAAGGTAATGTCGACATGAATAGAGAAAGTTTTGATATGGATGGCTCTCTTTTAACACCTGAGCCAAACAATAGAAAAAAGAATAAAAAAAAGAACAGTAATAAAATTATGCTGTTCATTTTTGTTGTACTAGTAATACTGTGCATTATTGCTGGTTA
>CAZHNE010000070.1:5143-8835 GCA_964533775.1 uncultured Spirochaetaceae bacterium
TTATATGGTTTAAAAGTACAAACCTTAATTAGTATTAATGACATTAAAAATATAAGTGGAGTTGTAGAAGGTGTAGAATTATCTATTCCAGACAGAAATGGTCGCTTTTATGTAGTAGAATCAGGAGATATGTTATCGTCAATTGCAAATAAATATGCACCTAATCTAGGATGGAAGACACTTCAAGATTTAAATGGTTTAGCAGATACAAAACTAGATATTGGGGATAAAATATTTATTCCAGATATGAGTGAGGTAAATGCAAACCCTGCAATAACTACAGCTTTAACTCAGTTTATCATGCCAACATCTTCCGGTACCATTGTTGCAAAATATGGTCAGTTTATTGAAAACAACCCTTATAATAATGATGTTAGCTTAAATGGAATTTTAATTAGAGCAAATTCTAGTATTGTAGCTTCTTCAAAGGGTGTTGTTGTAGATATTCAAAATAGGAATGGCAAAAAAGTTGTTAAGCTCTCTCATGAGGGAGGGTATGAAACTGTTTATGGTAATCTCTCTTCCACAAACCTTTCTATTGGAAGACAAGTAGAATCTAAAAACGAGGTTGGAAAAGTTGCTGAGGATGATAATATACTTTACTTTGAAATAGTTCAAAGCGGTATTCCTTTAGATCCTGAGTCTTTCTTTTAAATAATTAAAAAATATATGTTGTAAAAAAAAGATGAGCTTTTTGCTCATCCTTTTTTTTCTTGTTGTTTATCTCACTCTTCCACAACAGTGTTTGTATTTCTTTCCAGAACCACATGGGCAAGGATCGTTTCTACCAACTTTAGGAGCTGTTCTTCTAACGGTAACTGGAGCATCACTTTTGCTTCTGTTTGCTCTAGTTTGAGAAGCAGCACTATTAGCTTGATCTGTAAAAGCAGCGGCTTTTGTATGCCTTTCAATAGTTTTAGTTGAACGTCTTTTGTTTTTGTAATTATCAGTATCTTCTTTTATTTCAACACGAACTAGAGTTTGAGCTATAAACTTATCAATATTAAATAGCATCTCATTGAAAATATCAAAACCCTCAAGTTTATATTCTACTAAAGGATTCTTTTGAGCATACGTTCTTAGTCCAACAGCTTCTCTAAGTTCTTCTAACATAGATAAGTGGTCTTGCCATCTTAAATCAATTTGTCTTAAATAGTGGAAACGTAAGAAATCATTAAAAGGTTTTTCTGTAGTAATATCAACTTTGGCTTTAATTTCATCGTCAATACATTTTTTAAGATATTCTTTCCATTCATCTTTTTTGTTAAATAGCTGATCAGGTTGAACTTCATAGAACAAGTCTTTTTGCATGCCTTCAATTATAAGAGCTATTTCTTTACCATCTTTTTGTTTATAAGCCTCATCAACAACATCATCAACTAATTCATGACAAATATCTAATACTTTATATAATAAATGTTCATTACTTAAAATATCATCACGTTTTTCATAAACATAGTTTCTTTGTTCATTTAAAACATCATCATATTCTAACAAGTGTTTTCTTATTTCAAAGTTTCTCTCTTCAACTCTCTTTTGAGCTCTTTCAATAGAGCCTGTTAACATTTTATGCTCAAGAGGTTCACCATCTTTCATGCCAATTTTACCAAGCATGTTTTTGAGGTTTTCATTTGCAAACAATCGCATTAGAGTATCATCTAAGGAAACAAAGAATTTTGAGCAACCTGGATCCCCTTGACGACCAGCTCTACCACGCAATTGGTTATCAATACGTCTAGACTCATGTCTTTCTGTACCTAAAATGTAAAGTCCTCCAAGACTTTTAACTTTTTCATATTGCTTAACCCATTGAGGTCTTACTTTTTCAAGGGCTTCAGCCATTTCTTCAGGAGTTGCTTCTGTTCCACAAATTTTAATAGCCATGTTTTCAATGCTACCACCAAGTTTAATATCAGTACCACGACCTGCCATATTAGTAGCAACAGTAACAGCACCAACAGCTCCAGCTTCTTCAATAATCAAAGCTTCACGAGCGTGGTTTTTAGCGTTTAAAACTTCATGTTTAATTCCCACTTTTCTAAGAAGGGTGGAAAGAATTTCACTCATTTCAATCGAAACAGTACCAACCAAAAGAGGTTGACCTTTCTCATTTATACTTTTAATTTCTTTTACGATAGCATCAAGTTTAAATTTCTCATTATAGTAAATTTGATCTTGGCTATCAATTCTAACAATAGGTTTGTTAGTTGGAATAACTACAACATCAAGATTGTAAATCTTCATAAACTCAGTACTTTCTGTTTCAGCAGTACCTGTCATTCCAGAAAGTTTGTCATACATTCTAAAGAAGTTCTGGAAAGTAATTGTAGCTAAAGTTTTATTTTGGCCTAAAACTTTAATTCTTTCTTTAGCTTCAATAGCTTGGTGCAAACCATCACTGTAGCGTCTTCCATGAAGTATTCTTCCAGTAAATTCGTCTACAATCTGAATTTGACCTTCTTGAACTACGTAATCAACTTCTCTTGAAAAAAGTCTTTCTGCCTTTACAGCTTGAGTTACATAGTGAACAAATTCAAAGTTAGAACCTTCATATAGGCTACCTGAAATAATATGTTGTTTTTGTAGAAGCTCTTCAATGTGGGTCATACCTTGAGAAGTAAAAGCAACTGTCTTTTTCTTTTCATCAATTTTATAATCACCTCTTTCATCAAAGGCTTCTGCATTTTTATCAAATCTAGCTAAAGGGTCTTCTTCATAATAGTCATTAGTTTTTGGATCTTTTTCACATTCGATAAGAGAAGAGACTATTCTTTGTGCACCAATTACTTGTGCTGAGTCATCTTCTGCTTGACCACTAATAATTAATGGAGTTCTAGCTTCGTCAATTAAAATAGAGTCAATTTCATCAACAATACAATAGTTATGCTTTGGTTGAATTTTATCTTCTTTTGCCCATTTCATATTGTCTCTTAAATAATCAAAGCCAAATTCATTGTTTGTTCCGTAAGTTACATCTTTGCTATAATTAATTTTTCTAGTTTCATTATCTAGTGATGATAAAATAACACCTACTGAAATCCCTAAATAATTAAAAACAGGTTCCATCCATTTTGCATCACGTTCTGCTAAGTAATCGTTAACAGTTACAACATGTACACCATTACCCGTAAGAGCGTTTAAATAAGCTGCAGGAACACAAGTTAAGGTTTTACCTTCACCAGTTTTCATTTCGAGAATTTTCCCTTGATGAAGAACAGACGCACCCATGATTTGTACATCATAGTGTCTTTCCCCTAATACCCTATAAGCTGCTTCTCTAGCGAGAGCAAATGCTTGAGGTAATAAATCATCTAAGGTTTTTTCTTCTGATTTTATAAGTTGTTTAAACTTGTTTGTTTGTTCTAGAAAATCTTCTTTTTTTAAAGATTTTGCCCAACTTTCGTGTTCATTTACTTTTGTTACTACGGGCTTAAGAGCTTTAATATCTCGGTCTTTTTTTGACCCAAAGAGGGCTCTAAAAATTGATCTGGCCATTTGTTACTCCAAATATGTGTTTTGGCTATTTTTTTTATTATACATTGAAAAGGGATTTAAGAAAAGGTGTAATTTAATATCTAATTTCAATATAAATAACAAATATCAATATAAAAAATACATACATTTGCCTTAATTGTAAACAACATAATGAAAAGTAACGAATATTAATGTGTTATTCTTTTTTTGTTTGGGAT
>CAZHNE010000071.1:0-8792 GCA_964533775.1 uncultured Spirochaetaceae bacterium
AAATTTTATTGCATATTTATAGAATCCCTATGCATTGATTGTTGACACGACTAGAATTCTATATATAATTAAGAATATGAAAATTATCAGAACAGCACATCATCATTTATTCGGTTTTAACCAACTCTAAGTGGTCTGGATTGTTCGTTGTATCCATATAGTCTCCGCTTAGCGGGGATTTTTTTTTACCAAAATAAATATAAATTTAGGAGATTAATATGAAAGAAAGGTTAAAAATTGCAATTCAAAAAAAGGGAAGATTGAGTGAAAAGTCATTAGAACTTATTAAATCTTGTGGTATAGACTTTGGCTGTGATTCAAGGGTGCTAAAAGAAGTTGCTACTAACTTTCCTTTAGAATTCTTATATGTAAGAGATGATGATATTTCCTCCTATGTAGAGCAAGGAATTGCCGATATAGGTATTGTAGGTAGAAATGAATATGATGAAAGTCTTTTGCCACTAACAGTTGTAAAGGATTTGGGTTTTGCTAAATGTAGATTATCTATTGCTACAATGATTGACTTTAAATATGAAGGACTTAAATCATTAGAGAATAAAAAAATAGCTACAAGTTATCCTAATATCTTAGACAAAGTATTAAAGGAAAACGGTGTTAATGCTTCATATGTAAAAGTAACTGGATCTGTTGAAATTACTCCAGCTATTGGTGTTGCAGATGCTATATGTGATTTAGTAAGTACTGGAACTACTTTGAAAATGAATGGTTTAAAAGAAGTAGAACAAATTTATACAAGTTCCGCTGTTATGATAAGAAACAACAATTTAAACAAAAATAAAATCAGCATATTAAATAGACTTTTACTTAGAATTGATGCAGTAAACAGAGCTAAAAAATATAAATATGTAATTTTCAACTTACCTGAAGATCGTCTTTCTGAAGTTGCTAATCTAGTAGGATCTATGAAATCACCTACAGTAACAAAGTTATTTGAGAAAGGTTGGGTATCTGTTCAAACAGTTGTTGCAGAAGATAGTTTCTGGGATGCTTTTGAAAAGCTAAAAGCAATTGGGGCCCAAGGAATTCTAGTAACAAAAATTGAAAAGATGACGGAGTAACTTTATGATTCCATATTATTTCAAACCAAGCAACAGTCAGTTAGATTCCTTATTAACTAGAGATTTAGTAGATGATGTTGATGTTAAAAAAAGTGTTGAGTCTATAATTAGTAAAGTAAAGCAAGAAGGGGACAGTGCTCTCTATTATTACACTAAGAAATTTGATGGAGCTCACTTAAATAGCTTGTATGTTAGTAAAGAAGAGTTTGAGCGTTGTGATGACGAAGTAAGTAAAAAGTTAAAGAGAGCAATTTTAAGAGCTAAAAGTAATATTGAAAAGTTTCATAAAATACAAATGCCAAAAGGCGAAGCTCTTGAGGTAGAAGAAGGAATTAAACTAAGTAGAAAAGTTGTTCCCTTAGACAGTGTTGGTCTTTATATACCAGGAGGCACTGCACCTTTGTTTTCTACTGTTTTAATGTTAGGGATTCCAGCTAAAGTTGCCGGTGTTAAAACAATTGTTTTAGCGACACCACCATCAAAAGAAGGAAGTGTAAATCCAGTAATATTATATGCAGCAAAAGTTGTTGGTATTGATAAGATAATTAAAGTAGGCGGTGCTAGTGCTGTTGCAGCTCTCTCCTACGGAACAGAAAGTGTAGACAAGGTTGATAAAATATTTGGTCCTGGAAACAGATATGTAAGCTATGCGAAAATGATTGTTTCCTCTAGAACTTCAATTGATATGTTAGCTGGTCCTAGTGAAATAATGGTAGTTGTAGATAAAGATGCTAATGCAAGTTTTGCAGCAAGTGACTTTTTGTCCCAGGCAGAACATGGACTCGACAGCCAATCAATTTTACTTATATTAGCAAGTGAGAAAGAAAGTTTAGAGTTTAAAGAAAAGTTTTTAAAAGAAGTTGAAAAACAGTTAGAATATTTAGAGAGAAAAGAGTATTTACTCTCATCTCTTAGCAATTCAAAAATAATAGCAACAGATGATGAAGAAAATTGTATAGAAATAATCAACAACTATGCTCCTGAACATCTTGTGCTCAATTTAAAAGCTTCAAGTGCAATTTGTGAAAAAGTAAATAATGCAGGCTCAATATTTATAGGACCATATGCTTGTGAAAGTGCTGGGGATTATGCAAGTGGCACTAACCACACCTTGCCAACTAGTGGGTGGGCAAAAAGTGTTTCAGGAGTTAGTACAGACTCTTTTATAAAAAAGATTACTGTTCAAGAAATAAGTAAAAAAGGAATTGAGTCTTTGGGACAAACAATAATTACTATGGCAGAGGGAGAAAGCCTTATGGCTCATGCTAATAGTGTTAAAATAAGGTTGCAGGAAATACAAAATGATTAGAGATTTATTAAGAAAAAACATAAGAGAATTAACTCCGTATAGTTGTGCACGAGATGAATTTAGTGGAGTAGCAGAAATCTTTTTAGATGCAAATGAAAACTACAAATCTTATTTAGATTGTGATTTTAATCGATACCCGGATCCTCATTGTGTGCTTTTAAGAAAACAATTAGAAAAGAAATTAGGATTACCCTTTGAAAAAACATTAATAGGCAATGGAAGTGATGAGTTAATTGATAATCTTATTAGATCATTTTGTGAACCTAGGAAAGATAAAATAATTATAATGAATCCAACTTATGGGGCTTATAAGGTTTTTGCTGATATAAATGATGTTGAAACAATATTTGTTAATTATAAAGATACATTCGAAATTGATTTACCCCTACTAAAAGAAACCATTGAGAAAGAAGACAATTTAAAGTTGTTGTTTGTTTGTACCCCCAACAATCCAACAGGTAGAGCAGAAGAACTTTCAACTATTGAAGAAATATTAGAAAGCTTCAAAGGTATTGTTGTTGTAGATGAAGCTTATGGTGAGTTTAGTGAAAAGGATAGTTGCACCACATTATTAGAAAGGTATGAAAATTTAGTTGTATTAAAAACCTTATCTAAATGCTTTGCAGCGGCTGGAATTAGAGCTGGAATTATGGTGGCTAATAAAGAAGTTATATCTGTTATAAGCAGTATGAAAGCCCCTTACAATGTTTCATCTTCTACTCAAAATGAAGCAATAAAAGTTTTAGAACAAACAGAAAATATTTTAAAACAAAGAGATGAGGTTATTGTTAGACGCAATAAGTATTATAGTAAATTTAAAGAATTAAGTTTTGTAAAAAAAGTTTATAATAGCGCTGCTAATTTTTTACTTTTAGAAGTTGAAGATAGTGATTATTTATGTAAAAAATTGCAAGAGAGAAAAATAATAATTAGAAATCGGTCAAAAGATTTATATTTAAGCAATTGTGTAAGAATAACAATTGGAAGTGAAGAAGAATGCTTATCTGTATATAATGCAATTAATGAGGTATCAAATGAGAGAAAATAGGGGACCATTATTATTTATCGATAGTGACAGTCTAATTACTACAATGGACAAGAATATTGATAAGGGATTTATAAACTTTCAGGCGTCTGTGTTTAGAGGATTGTCCTCAATAGTGGATAAAAGCAACTTTAATTTAGTTATGTTATTAGATGGAGATGAACTCTTAGAAGCAGGATATGCTGAAGAGAAAATAGCATTCTTGTGTAATAAAATAAGAGGTTACTTTGCAAATGAAAAAATATTTTTTACTGATTGTATTATAGATTATAAAACCCAAAAACTTAATCCTAAATTTGTATATGACAGATTAAAAACAAAAGGATATTTAGATGGAGACTATGATTTTAATTATTCCTTTATCATTGCTGACAAAGTTGAAGATTTTGTTTTAGCAGAACATTTAAATATTAACAGTATTTTATATTCCTCATCAAAAGAAAACAGTTTACCTAATCTTGCTTTGGCAACCGATGATTGGGCTGAAATATCTAATTTTTTAGTTGATAGTGGTTTAAGAACTAGTAGAAAAGCTAATATTGTTAGAGAAACAAATGAAACTAAAATTAAGCTAGATATAAACTTAGATGGAACTGGAAAAGCAAATATTAATACAAATATTAAGTTTTTTGATCACATGTTAGAACAAATAGCTCGACACAGTGATATTGATATTGATTTAGTTTGTGACGGAGATATAGAAGTCGATGAGCACCATAGTGTCGAAGATGTTGGTATAGCCTTAGGCAATGCTATTAACAGTGCTATAGGTGATAAAAAGGGTTTAACTCGTTATGGGTTCAATAACCTAGTAATGGATGAAGTTTTAGCTCAAGGTTCAATTGATTTTTCAAATAGACCGTACTTAGTCTACGATGTACCAATTACGCGAGAGTATATAGGAACTTTTCCAACTGAGATGTTTGAACACTTTTTTAAATCATTTAGTGATGCTAGTGGAGCAACTTTGCACTTACAAGCAAGTAAGGGAAATGCTCATCATATGATTGAGGCTGTTTATAAAAGTTTTGCGAAGTGTTTAAAACAAGCTTTATATGTTTACCCATTTAGTAATAAACTTCCTACAACAAAAGGCCTTTTATAGTATCCTTGTTTTTCCACTTGAAAAGTGGGAGAAAGCTTTTTTACTAAAAAAATATATTTGGAGATAAAAGATATGATAATAGTACCAGCAATCGATATAATAGAAAGTAAAGTCGTAAGACTTACAAAGGGAGAATATGATTCTGTAAGAAATTATTCTCGAGATCCTGTAGAAATAGCTAAAGAACTTGAAGCAAATAATATTACACATCTTCATTTAGTGGATTTAGAAGGTGCTAAAAATAGTAAAATAATGAACTTAAAAACACTAGAAAGAATAGCATCAAAAACAAATTTAATAATTGACTTTGGAGGTGGTGTAAAAACAGAACAAAGTCTTATTGATGCATTTAATGCAGGTGCAGATAAGGTTACTTGTGGTAGTATTGCTGTAAAAGAACCTCAGTTAGTCATTGATTGGCTTGATAAATATACAAGTGATAAATTAATACTTGGTGCAGATTGCAAAGACAATATGATTGCAACTTTTGGCTGGCAAGAAATAAGTGAATTAAAAGTAGATGAATTTATAAACCAATATTTAGAAAAAGGGTTTAAAAGAGTTATTTGTACTGATATCTCTAAAGATGGGATGATGAAAGGGCCTTCTTTTGATCTTTACAAGTTTTTAATAGAAACATGTAATCCAAAATTAGAATTAGTAGCATCTGGCGGGGTTAGTTCAGTTGAGGATATAGAAAAATTATATGATTATAAATTACACAGTGTTATTGTAGGAAAAGCATATTTAGAAGGCAAAATAAGTATACCCCAATTAGGCTTGTTACAGGAGAAATACAGATGATAGCAAAAAGAATTATTCCATGTTTAGATGTTAAAGATGGCAGAACTGTGAAGGGAGTGAATTTCGTTGATTTAGTTGATGCAGGTGATGTGAGTGAACTTGCGAAACTATACAGCAATCTAGGAGCCGATGAGCTAGTTTTACTAGATATCTCTGCGACAGAAGAAAAAAGAACTACTTTATCTAAATTAGTAAAAAAAGTAGCATCAAGTATTAGTATTCCTTTTACAGTAGGTGGCGGCATAAAAAGTATTGAAGAAGCAGAACTAGTGCTTTCTTCAGGAGCTAGTAAAATCTCAATTAATTCAAGCGCTTTTACAAATCCCAATTTAATTGAAAATCTTGCAAATAAGTTTGGAAAAAACAGAGTTGTTTGTGCTATAGATGTAAAAAAAGATTTAGCCTTTGACTCTGGCTATCAATGCTACATTAGTGGTGGCAAAATTAAGACAAATAGAGATGTTTTAGAAGTAGCTAAAGAGTTTGAAAGAAAAGGGGCTGGAGAAATTTTACTAACCTCTATGGACCTTGACGGCACAAAGAAAGGCTTTGCACTTGATTTAAATGCTATGATAAGTCAAAGTATATCAATACCAGTTATTGCAAGTGGTGGAGCAGGAACAAAAGAGCATTTTTACGATGTTTTTACAAAGGGAAAAGTTAGTGCAGCACTAGCAGCATCTATTTTCCATTTTGGGGAAGTCTCAATCCCAGAGTTAAAAGCATATTTAATAAGTAAGGGAATCAATATTAGGGAGAGATAATATGGAATTAACAATTAATACAATAGATACGGTTGATTTTGAAAAAGGGGATGGTTTAATACCGGCAATTGTTCAAGATTCAATTACTCATAAGGTTTTAATGTTAGGCTATATGAATGAAGAATCTTTGAGAGAAACATTCGAAAGAAAACTGGTAACTTTTTATTCTAGAAGTAGAAAAGAACTTTGGACTAAAGGTTCAACAAGTGGTAATTTTCTAAATTTAAAATGTATATTACTAGATTGTGATAAGGATACTTTGTTAGTTAAAGCCTCTCCTGTAGGACCAGTTTGCCATCTTGGTCCAGACACCTGTTTTAATGAAGATAATGATTTAGATGATATGGATACTAAAGATTATTTATTTTATTTAGAGAAAATTATTGAAGATAGAAGAGATTTTCCTGTTGAAGGATCCTATACTAATCATTTACTTGCGCGAGGTATTAAAAAAATAGCTCAAAAAGTTGGTGAAGAAAGTGCTGAGGTAATCATTGAAAGCATGGATAATAAAAAAGACTTGCTCATTGGTGAAACCGCTGACTTGTTATATCATTTACAAGTTCTTTTAACACATAAGAATGTAAAACTAATTGATGTTTTAGAATGCCTACAACATAGACATTCATAATACTTTTTTAGAAAGATGATTATAACTCAAACTAAATATAAGGCATAGCATGAAAAAAGTTGCATTAGTTTCAATAATAATTCTTTTATTCAACCTACCTATCTTTTGTGCTAAAGAGGCTTGGTTGCTTTTAGGTGGTGAATTCACAAATTCCCTAACAATGAAATCAAGTGAAAATGGATTAAAAACTAACTTTAATTCTATAGGTGCAACTTTAACTTATTTTAATTTTAATGAGAACGATGTTGGATTAATTGTTCATGATTCATTCCATATTCCTTATTCTGGACGTATTAGAGTACCTTCTCAATCAATCGATCTTTCTTTTTCTTCTTCTGATATAAAAATTTTAATTGGCTTGTTAGTAGGTCCTGCTTTTAAAACAAAGTTAGGGGAAGAAAGTGTTTTTTATACTGGTATTGGCCCTAATATTCAACAACTATCAATTATTGAAGATTTAGATGTTTACAACAACCCAAATGATAGCTTAATGAGTCTCTTATTTGGGTTAGGTGTTAATGCTGGAGTAAAAACCAACATTGGAGAAAAAATGGTCTTAAATACTGGTGTTGTGACTAATATGAATTTTTATAGCTATAACATGGCTAACTCGTACTTTGGCTCAAGTATACTGAATATATCCTTTAGCCCCTATATAGGTATTGGTTATAAAACAAAATAGGTTTTTTATTCAAACTATTAAAATTCTTCATATTCTTTCATTGAATGAAATTCATCTTCACTGAAAATTAGATGATCAATTATCTCTATTCCTAGAATTTTACCACACTCAACTAGTCTTTTTGTAATGTGTAAGTCGTTTAAACTCGGGTTTAAATTTCCTGTGGGGTGGTTATGGCAAATTATAATTGCAATAGCCCTGTTTTTTATAGCATTAGAAAAAACTTCTCTTGGATGAACAATGCACTGATTAATAGTTCCCATGGAAGCTACATCAATAGTTAAAATTTCATGAGCACAATTAATAGCCACAGAAATAAACAACTCTTGTTCTCTTGAGGCATAATGTCGAACAACTTTATGCACATCTTCTGGGTCTAATATTTGACGATTTCTCTTTTCACTTTTTCTTCTTCCAAGTTCTAAGGCTGCACACAGTTGAGAGCTTTTTGCTAAGCCTAAACCTTTAATACTACTTAAATCATTAAGATTTAATTCCCCTTTTTTATCTAGAATATTGATTACAGAATTTGTAATCTTTTGCAATCCATTTTCTTTACTGCCTGAAGCAACTAATAATGCAATCAATTCTTGATCTGTTAATTGACTAACTCCAAAGTTTTTCAATCTTTCTCTGGGCTGTTCAACCTTCGACATTTTTTTAATATTTTCTAGTTCGGGAGGATTTATTTTGTATCTCATAATTCCATATACTCAATAACTTGTAAAATCGCATTATTTATGGTAATAAAAGCTTATGGGTGAAGAAAAATATAGAATTGGAGACATAGCTAGAAAAGCAAATGTAACCGTTCGAACAGTTCGATATTATGAGAGTTTGAATTTAATTAAACCAAGTTTTAGATCTCAAGGAGGTCAGCGCTATTATAGTGAAAAAGACTTAGTTTATTTAAAAAGAATTATTGAGTTAAAAGAACTAGATTTTTCTCTCCATGAAATAAAAAAAATTATTAATCTAAAAGATGTTGATAAAACTGGCGATCGTAGACGAAGTGAGTTATTGCACCAATACAGAAAAAAGTTATCAGTTGTGCTCGATAAGAAAGTAGAATTAGAAGCTAAAATTGATTCAATAAATTGGCATATAAGACAATTAGAATCAAATATCGACTTTAGAGAATGTCCAGGAAAAGATTGCATTAGTTGTCCGTTTAAAGAAGACTGCCGTTTTGCTTTAGATGATGATATAAACTATTAATAACAAAGTTCATGTTTATAAGAGGCTATTTGTTTTTTCATTAATATAATCTATAAATTTTTCTGGTGTTAAAGGCTTACTGTAATAATAGCCCTGAAGATAATCAACGTCTAAGTTTGATAAAAACATAATTTGATCTTTAGTTTCAATTCCTT
>CAZHNE010000072.1:0-8548 GCA_964533775.1 uncultured Spirochaetaceae bacterium
CTCTGGGAATCTTGGTACAAATACCTGCTACTTCCTTTTTATCACTCCTCCTAATCAGTTTCGTTAATTGTTTATAAAAGTGATTATGCATAAATATACAAGGAGTGTCAACAATATATGCATAATTATTAGTAAATAATAGAAAAATAATTTAAATTGGTGTATAAATATAGGAGTTTTATGAATAATTATAGAGATTTAATGAATAGTTATAGAGTAAACAGATCTGTTTACTCATAAAGGAAAGATAAAATATACTAAAAAAGGTAAGGAGCTGAAAACCCAACAACTAACCCTAAAATAATTCCAAAAAACACTTGAGAAAAAGAGTGCCCTAGCATAGTTTTCAAATTAGACTGGCTAAACTGGCCTTCTTCATGGATTTCTGCAAAGATTTTACTCCATTGATTAAGTAGTTCAGCTTGTTTTCCAGCTTCTTGTCTTATACCCATAGCATCATGGATTACAATAAGACCAAAAACAATACAAATAGCAAAGAATGTAGATCCTACACCATACTGAAGAGCAACAGCAGTTGTTAAAGCTGTAACCGTTGCTGTGTGACTAGAAGGCATTCCACCGGTAGAAAAAGCTTGTCTAAAGCTAAATTTTTCTCTAAGTATAATAGAAATTAAAGGCTTAGCTAATTGAGCTATACAGCATGCAATTGCTGCTGCAATAAAAGGCTCGTTTGTTAATAAATTATTGTTTATAATCATGATTTAAAAAATATCCTATTTTTAATATTAAAACAAGACTTGTTTTAGATTGTATGATAATCTTGGTTTAAAAAAATAATTCAATGGTAAAGTAATATGAAACACGATAAAAAACAACTTTTATTTTTAAGTAGTACATCATTTGTTTCTCAAATGATGATTTCAATGATTAATTTGGCTCTCGTCTATTATTTGAGGGACGTCTTTTTTTACTCTCCTTCAATAATTGCAATTTTAACTTCAACTTTTGCTGTTTCTTATGTAGTCTTTTGTTTAGTAGGAGAAAAGCCAAGCTCGCACTTTAGCCCAAGGCATAATATATTTGTTTCTCTACTAGGAATGGGATTTTCAATTCTTCTTTTCTTATTTTCAAAAACATTTGTTTCCATAATGATTACTTTAATTTTTTACGGTGCTTTTATGTCACTGCTGTGGCCTCAAATGGAGACTTGGTATTCAAGAGGAAGAGAAAATAATAGTTTAAATAAAGCTATTAGTTACTTTAATCTCTCCTGGAGTTTAGGAATGTCAATTTCCCCAATTCTTTGTGGGTTATTAACTCAAGTTAATGTTTCACTGCCAATAGTAGTTGGTGTTGTGTTTTTCTTTATTGCCTCTTTAAATGTGCTGGTGTTAACTAATAAAGCTCCTTATTTAAAAGCTGTTGAAAGTGAAAAAAAATATATAAAGCAAAATATATTAAAAGATGAAAGCACTCCTTTAAGATTTCTTTCCTGGGGTGGTGTGATTTTAGGATATTTCTTCTTTGGAATGCTAATTAACATTTTCCCCCTTTATGGAAGAGAAGTATTATTTATTAATGAAACAAAGATTGGAATATTACTTTGGAGTAGGGGAATTGTAAGCTGTTTTGCTTTTTACTTTTTAGGCAGAACTGCTTTTTGGCATTTTAAAGGAAGCTTAATAATATTTGCTCAAATAGTTTTGGCTATACTTAGTTTTGTTGCTATTTATTTTACAAGCTACAATTTATTATTTATTCTTTTTGTCCTATTTGGCTTTATATTCTCTCTTCTTTATATGCAAAGCATATTCCACGGTGTTAGTGGATCAATAAACAGATCAAAGCGTATGATTATTCACGAAGTTCTTTTAACTGTTGGAACAGTTTTAGGTTCTATCTTTGGTGGATATATTTATGAGAAGATTAATTTTAAATCTGTAATGATATATTTTAGCCTTTTTATGTTTGTTGTCATATTACTTGAGGTGGTTTTATACTCAGGTGTAAAAAATTACAAATTAAACAAATCACAAAAATAGAGCTATATTTGTTATGTTATTTTTATATAATTTTTGATATAATGTATAAAATATTAATGCTAGATTCTTTTTTATATTATTAATAAAAAACCCTACATTAATAATTAAAAGTCAGGAGCACGTTCATGGGAAAAACTTTAACAGAAAAAATACTTACAAGCCATTTAGTAGATGGTGAATATAAAGTTGGCGAACCAATTGGAATAAAAATTGATCAAACGCTAACACAAGATGCTACAGGTACTATGGCATATTTGCAATTTGAATCTATGGGACTAGATAAGGTACAAAATGAATTAGCAGTTAGTTATGTAGACCATAACACTGTACAAGTTGGTTTTGAAAATGCAGATGACCATAAATACTTACAAACTGTTGCCGCTAGTAAGGGGGTTGTTTACTCTCGTGCTGGCAATGGTATTTGTCACCAAGTTCATTTAGAAAGATTTGGAGCCCCTGGAAAAACATTACTTGGAAGTGATTCGCATACTCCAACTGGTGGTGGGTTATCTATGATAGCAATAGGAGCAGGTGGATTAGATATTGCTGTAGCTATGGCTGGTAAAGCATTTAATATAATAACTCCTAAAGTTATAGAAATAAGATTAACATCTTCTCTCCGTCCTTGGGTAAGTGCAAAAGATGTTATATTAACAGTACTCAAAGAGTTTGGTGTTAAAGGGAATGTTAACTGTATATTTGAATATACTGGAGAAGGTGTAAAATCTTTAGAAGTACCAGAAAGAGCTACTATTTGTAATATGGGGGCTGAATGTGGTGTTACTACTAGTATTTTCCCTAGTGATGATAATACTAAACACTTTTTAGAAGCACAAGAGAGAGGTCATTTATATAAACCATTACAAGCTGATGATGATGCTAAATACGATGGACTGTTTGAAATAGACCTTTCTAAAGTAGAACCTCTTTGTGCATATCCTCATAGCCCTGGAAATATTAAAACAATAGAAGAGTTACAAGGAAAGAAAATTGATCAAGTATTAATTGGTTCTTGTACTAACTCTAGTTATGATGATATGAGAAAGGTTGCTCATATATTAGATGGTAAAACTATTTCTTCTTCTGTTAGTTTAGCAATAGCTCCAGGAAGCAGACAAGTTTTACTTATGCTAAGTGAAGATGGTAGTCTAGAGAAACTAATTAAAGCTGGTGCTAGAATTTTAGAGAGTGCTTGTGGATTCTGTATTGGAAATCACCAGAGTCCTTCAAGTAAGGCAGTATCTCTTAGAACTTCAAACAGAAACTTTGAAGGTAGAAGTGGAACAAAAGATGCACTTCTATATTTAGTTAGCCCTGAAACTGCAGCATTTAGTGCAATTACTGGTGTATTTACTAACCCTTTAAATGATAATGGAATACAATATCCAACCTTTGAAAGAGTAAATAAATTTACTATAGATGATTCTATGTTTATATTCCCTGATGAAAACTCAAGTAAGGTGGAGGTTGTTAGAGGACCAAATATTGGAGACCCTCCAACTAATGAACCTCTTTCTTATAATGTAGAAGGTAATATTACTATTAAAGTTGGTGATAAAATAACAACAGACCATATAATGCCAGCAGGAGCTAGATTAAAATATAGATCAAACATTCCTGTTTATTCTGAATTTGTTTTTGAAAATGTTGATTCAACTTTCGCCTCTAGATGTAAAGCAAATAAACTAAATGGAAAAAACAACTTTATTGTTGCTGGTTCTTCTTATGGGCAAGGCTCTTCAAGAGAGCATGCTGCAATTTGTCCTATGTACTTAGGAGTTAAAGTAGTTTTAGCTGTTTCAATTGAAAGAATTCACCAAAATAACTTATGTAACTTTGGAATAGTTCCTTTAACATTTATATATGAAGATGATTACAATGCTATAAAACAAGGGGAGTCTATTTTAATAGAGGATTTACCTGACCAAATAACTATGGCTTATTTAGAATATAATCCAATTATTATAAAAATTGGAGAGAGAAATATAAAAATGAAATGTGATATAACAAAAGCTCAACTTGAAATGTTATTAGCCGGTGGTTTATTAAATGTTTTAAAGAATAAAGAATAAGAAGAGTTGTTTATTTTTAGGATTATACACTCCTGCCTTAATACCGGTAGGAGTGTTTTTATTTGTCTTTTTGACTCTCTAAATAAGTGTTAATTTCAGCCTCATTTAATATTCCTGCACTTGAAACATAATAGTTTCTTGTCCATAAGGAAGGGATTTTTGATCTTAGTTGAGAAAATTCATCTCTAAGAATTTTAGATGAACACCCTTTAAATTGTTGGACAATAAAATGAGGGCTATCTTCTGGATTTGCTTTAACATACAAATGTACACAATCTGGCATTATTTCAATAGATACTATTATAATATCTATTTTTTTAGCTCTTTCTTCTAGCAGTTCTTCTAACCTGACTTTTACATCACCTAGCAATAGCTCTTTTTTATATTTTACGCACCAAACTATATGGTAATATAAATTTGAAACTGTATCGTCACTAGTTTTCCATCTTTTATTTCTCATGCCATAACAATATCATGAAATTTTAATAAATTAAAGTGAGAAAAATCTCCTATTTTATTAAATAACAAAACAGGAGATTTAAAAAGATGATTATCGCTGATCTATCGGCAATACAACTCTTTGGCTAGGGCCAGTGTATACTTGTCTTGGTCTTCCAATTTTTTGATATGGATCAACTTTCCACTCTAAGTAGTGGGCAATCCAACCAGGCAATCTTCCTAAGGCAAACATTACAGTAAACATATCAGAAGGTATTCCTAAATAGTGGAAAATAATACCTGTGTAAAAATCAATGTTTGGGTATAAGTTTTTCTCAATAAAATAAGGATCTTTAAGAGCTTTTTCTTCTAACTCTAAAGCAATATTTAGTAAAGGATCAGTTCCTGCTGCGTCCCCTAATAAATCAGCACAAAGCTTTTTAGCTATTTTAGCCCTAGGATCATATGTTTTATATACTCTATGTCCAAAGCCAGCAAGCCTATAATGATCTTTTTTATTTTTAGATTTTTCAATAACTTCTTCTATACTCCAACCTTCTTCAGCAACTTCTTGAAGCATTTCTAATACTGCTTGGTTTGCTCCTCCGTGCTTTTTGCCCCAGAGTGCACAACACCCTGCTGAAACTGATGCATAAAGGTTTGCAGCTGAAGAGCCGACTAATCTTACAGCACTAGTTGAACAGTTTTGTTCATGATCTGCATGTAATATTAATAACTTATTTAAAGCATCTACATGTTTTGGATCTGGCACATAACTGTATACGGGTGAATCAAACATCATGTGTAAAAAGTTTTCACAATAAGAATACTTATAAGATGGATTAACCGTATCTTGTCCAATTGACTGGCGATATGTAAAAGCTGCAATAGTTCTCATTTTAGAGAGTAAGCGAGTAACTGTTAAGTCTAAATGGTCTTCAGGTGTGTCATTCTCTAATTCTGGGTAGAAAGCTGAAAGAGAGGCAACCATTGCTGAAAGTATTCCCATAGGATGAGCTTTTTGTGGATAGCTTCTATAAAACATCTGCATATCTGTATGTAAAAGTGAGTGCTTGTTTAGTAAATCTTGATAAGCAAGTCTCTCACTTCTGTTTGGAAGTTCTTCTTTTACTAATAAGTGAGCAACTTCAACAAAATCACAATGGTCAACTAAATCTTCAATATCGTAACCGCGATATCGTAAAATACCTTTCTCCCCATCAACAAAACAAATTGAACTTTGGGAAGCCCCTGTGTTTGCAAACCCAGGGTCGTAAGTTATTATACCGTGTTTAGATCTAAGGGATGAGATATCAACTGAAACCACATCTGCATTATCTTGTATAACATCTAACTTTATTTCTCTATCATTTATTTTTAAGGTTGCGCCTTCTTTATTTATTTTCATATTTACTCCTTGTTTGAAGAATCATTCATTTCTCTTAATGCTATAATTAAAGCTTGTGTTCCAAGCTTTCCTTTTCCACTTTCCTGAAGCTTTACATATAAAGATTCAACTAACTTTAATGTTGGTAAGTTTAAGTTAAGCTTTTTACTTTCATCTAAAGCTATTTTCATATCTTTTATAAAGTGGTCTACGTAAAATCCGGGATCGTAATTTTCATTTATAATTCTAGGGGCTAAGTTATCTAGACTCCAACATCCTGCAGCGCCACTTTTGATAGTATTTACAAGAAGAGTTAAATCTAACCCTGTTTTTTCTGCATATAGTAATGCTTCACATACTCCACCCATTGTTCCTGCAATTGTAATTTGGTTAGCCATTTTTGTATGGCTGCCTGATCCCGCTGGGCCTTCTAAGATGTAGCTTTGTCCTAGTATTTTAAAGAACTCGCTCATTTTATCAAAAGTTTCTTTATCCCCACCAACCATTATAGAGAGGGTGCCATTTTTAGCTCCTACATCTCCACCAGAAACTGGCGCATCTAAGGTTGAAACTCCTACTTTTTTCCCTTCATCATATATTTTCTTAGAAAGAGTAGGGCTAGTAGTTGTCATATCACAAAATATTTGCCCTTTTTTTGGATTAGAAAACAATCCATTTTCGCCAAAGTAAACTTGCTCAACATCGTTTACAAAACCTACAATAGTGAAAACAATATCACTTTTTTCAGCTATTTCTTTTGGAGAAGAACAATAAATTGCTCCTTGTTTAACTAACTCTTCAGTTTTAGATTTTGTTCGGCTATAAACATTAACATTATAACCTGCATCTAATAACCTTTGACACATAGATTCTCCCATAACACCAGTGCCAATCCATCCAAGCTTTAACATATACTCCCTCCATTAATAGTTAAAAATATTACAATCTATGCTTATAGATTATTAAATTATATACATATTGTAAGATAAAAAGAATATAAGGTTATCCCTTTTTTAACTTTTATTACAAAATTGTTATTACCTAGTAGAAATAATTTAGTTTATTCTTTTACTAGTATACATATATATGTTTATATTTTTCGATTATAGACTAAAAGAATGCGTTTTTACAACTATCCCTAATGTTTTAAAAAAGAGACACTGTTTATTAAAGTATCTCTTTTGTTGATTTTATTTTTCTCTTGCCGAAGAGGCCATCAGCCTAATAGCGTTGATATTAACAAAACCTTTACAGTCCATAGGTTGATAACCACCACTTACTTCCATAGAGCCTAGTTCTTCATTGTAAAGAGTAACAGGGCTAGAAACGCCAGCCATTATCACATTCCCTTTATAAAGAGCAACTTTAGAAGTTCCAGTTATGTGTTTTTGACTTTGCTCCATAGCAGCCTCAAGCATATTAAACTCTGGAGAGTGCCAATAACCATTGTAAATAATCTCAGCATATTTTGGCATTAAACTGTCTCTTAAGTGCATTACTTCTTTATCCATTGTAATACCCTCTAGATTGTGATGAGCTTGCCATAAAATAGTACAGCCAGGAGATTCATATACGCCACGACTTTTTAGGCCAACGTATCTGTTTTCAACCATATCAACTCTGCCAATAGCATTATCATGTCCTACTTTATTTAAGTATAAAATCATTTCTAGTGGATCTTTTACAGTTTCATTAGTTGTTTCATTTGTAACAGAGACTGGAACACCGTCTTTAAAGTCAATGCTTAAAATTGTTTCTTCATCAGGAGCATCTTTTGGTGAAAGGGTTAAACTAAATACATTTTCTGGGCATCTCATGCTTGCATCTTCTAAAATCCCAGCTTCATGTGAAATATGAATTACATTTTCATCTTCACTAAAAGGTTTTTTTACAGACGCTTTAATTGGTATGTTATGTTTTTTAGCATAATTAATCATATCAGAGCGACCTTCAAATTCGCTTAACCATTCTTCATCTTTCCAAGGCGCAATAATTTTTACCTCAGGCATATGCATATAATATCCAAACTCAAAACGAACTTGGTCATTTCCTTTACCTGTAGCACCATGGGCTACATAAACAGTATTTTCTTTTTTAGCAATTTCAATATGTCTTTTAGCGATAAGGGGACGGGCTATTGAAGTTCCTAGTAAATAAGTTCCTTCGTAAATTGCGTTTGCCTTCATTGCTGGGAAAACGTAGTCTGTAACTAATTCTTTTCTCAAATCTTCTATATAAACTTTAGAAGCTCCGCTTGCAAAAGCTTTTTCTTCAACTGCTTTAAAATCATCTTGTTGCCCTACATTTGCAACGTATGCAATAACTTCAAAACCTTTGTTTGCTAACCATTTTAAAATAACAGAGGTGTCTAAGCCACCACTGTATGCTAATATTACTTTTTTCTTTTCCATGATTTCCCTTATCCTTTAATTTAAGATAAATTAATAAAATATATTATGCATAAATATACAAAGGTAATCAATAGGTTTTGTGAATATTTATTTATCTTTCCCATCATAATTCAAAAAAAGTGAGATTATGTAAATAAATATGCATGAAAGAAGTATATTTACAACCACTCCCTTTAATATTTATAATTAAGAATATTGAATTGTTAAAGAGAATAGCATAAAATTAAATTAATAAAA
>CAZHNE010000073.1:0-1956 GCA_964533775.1 uncultured Spirochaetaceae bacterium
ACTTTTAGATGGTATTTAAACTAATGCTTCAAACTCAGCTAAAAGTGTTTTAAAGTGTTCTACTGCTGATACGATTGCATCTTTTTTAGACATATCAACACCAGCGAGCTTAAGAGTATCAATTGGGAATAAGGAACCACCACTTTTGAGGAAACTCATGTATTGAGTAAGATCTTTTTCATCCCCATTTAATACTTTTTTACTTAACGCAATTGCCGCTGAAAGGCCTGTTGCATATTTATAAACATAGTATGAAGAGTAGAAGTGTGGAATTCTAAGACCTTCCATATCACTCTCATCAAGTAGTTCTACATTTTCTCCAAAGTACATTTCTAGTAGCTTTCTATATTCACCTCTCATTACATCAACTGTTATAGGTTTACCTTCTTCTGCAAGTTTGTGCATAATATGCTCAAACTCAGCAAACATTGTTTGTCTATATAAAGTTGCGATAATATCATCAAGTTGTTTTCCTATGATATAAGCTTTTTCTTTATCGTCTTTAGAGTTTTCAAGTAAATGTTTTGCTAATAGTTGTTCGTTAAAAGTGGAGGCAACTTCAGCTTCAAAAATTGTATAATTGTAGTTAAAGTAGTTATTGTTTTTAGCACTATAGTAAGAGTGCATAGAGTGTCCACCTTCATGAGCCATAGTAAATATATCTCTTAAATCATCTTCTTTATAATTTAATAAAATATATGGATAACTTTTGTAAGTACCACTTGAGAAAGCTCCACTTCTTTTACCTTCATTTTCATATCTGTCTACCCATCTTTCTTGGGTTAACCCCTTCTTTAAAACAGAAGTATATTCGTCACCTAAAGGTTTTAAAGCTTCAACTACTAAATCAACAGCTTCTTCGTAGCTGTGATGAGTTTCATACCCCTTAACTAAAGAAGTATAAACATCATAATGTTTAATCTTTTCTTTACCCATAAGTTTAGCTCTAAGACCATAATACTTATGAAGAGTGTCGAAAGATGCGTGAACTTGTTCAATTAAAGTATCGTAAACTTTCTCATCTACATTGTCTCTAAAAAGCTTTTGGCTTCTTGTTGAGCTATAGCCTCTAACTTTAGAAGAGAAAATATCTTGTTTAATTGAAGTTTCATAAGTATTAGCTAAAGTGTATTGATGATCTTCATATACTTTATAAAGTTGAGTGTAAGCTTGTTTTCTTATCTCTTCATCATCATCTTTTAAGAATAAGGCAAAGGTAGATTGAGTTAAAGGTTTACCGTTAATTTCACCAAATTTAAAATCAACATTGGTTAAGTCACTGAAGATTTTGTTAGCTTTACTAGCAACTTCCATTTGCATAGCTAAAATTCTTTCTTCTTTTTCACTTAAAATATGTGCTTTTTGTCTTTTTAGTCTAAACAATGTAACTTTTAAATGTTCAAAATCATCATCATTTAAGTATTTGTTAAAAGTCTCATCATCTAGTTTTAGAATTTCAGTTTCCCAGAAAGCTAAAGCTGAAACATATTTAGTATAAACAGTAGTAACAGCACTTAACATTTTTAGATTCTCTACATTGCTAGAGTCTGAAGACGCATTTAATTGTGCATATTGGAAAATGTTTTCTAATTCAATATCACTTTCTTCTAACCATTTAAAACCGTTTAAAAGATTTTCTTTACTAGTGATTAATTTGCCATTTAAAGCATTTGCCTCATCGATTCTTTTCGATTCAAAATCACTTAATGCTTGATAAAATGCTTTATCATCTGAAAACAAAGGGGTTAAATCCCAAGTGTCTTGCTTGTTAATTTCACTTCTTTTCATTTTTATTTCCTTATTTTATATTTTCAATTAATTTGTTTATAGCTCTTGCAGCTCTGCCTCGATGGCTATAGAGACCTTTTGTGGTAGAGTCTAGTTCTGCCATAGTTTTATTTAATTCTTCAATAAAAAAAACTGGGTCATAGCCAAAGCCTTCTTTACCAGTTTGTT
>CAZHNE010000073.1:2056-8521 GCA_964533775.1 uncultured Spirochaetaceae bacterium
TATAAGGCTTCTGCTTTTAGTAATGCATTTCCTAAAAAGGTAGGTTGATTTTCATCTACATCCACCATATTCTTTGCTTTAATTAAATTAATATTTGGTATTAAAGCCCTTAATTCTTCATATTTATGATCATTTTTTGTTGCTAAAATAAAGTCCATAGAATAAAGATACAATTAGTTTAAAAACAAGACAAGCAAATATGATTAATTTTAGGTTTTTTCTTGCAAAATAAGGTGTTAAGTGATTAACTATTCTCTAAAGGAACAAGAAATTTAAAATATTATGTTTAATAAATTAGTCTATTTATTATTCTTTAATTTTAGTTTATCTAGCTCTGCTAACTAGGGGGTCTCTATGATTAAAAAAACATCACTTTATGAAGAACACATCGCTTTAAATGGAAAAATGGTTGAGTTTGCCAATTATCTCTTGCCAATTCAATATAGTTCTATAGTTGAAGAGCATATGGCGGTTAGAGAAAAGGTTGGAGTGTTTGATGTTTCTCATATGGGAGAGATTTTAGTTGAGGGAGAAAATGCTATTTCTTTTGTAAACTACTTAGTTTGTAGTGATATATCCCTTATTAAACCTTCTAGAATAAAATATTCTCCTATGCTTGATGAAAATGGAAATATTATAGACGACTTATTAATTTACTGTTTAAGTGAAACTAAGTTGCTATTAGTAGTTAATGCCTCAAACAAAGAAAAAGACTATAAGTGGATAACTTCTCATCAAAAAGATGGTGTAGTTATAAAGGATATGAGTGATGAATATTCTTTAATTGCACTTCAGGGTCCACAGTCTTTAGAAGTAATATCAAAGCTTGTAAATAAAGACCTTCTTCCAAAAAGATTTTATAGATTCCATGAAAAGGTAACCATCTTAGATTATGAAGTGTTAGTTTCAAAAACTGGTTATACAGGAGAGGATGGGTATGAGATTTATGGAGATGGAGAGGCAATAAAAGCTATTTATAAAAGATTAATAAAATTAGGTGTTACTCCATGTGGTCTTGGTGCAAGAGATACTTTAAGACTAGAAGCAGGATTACCTTTATATGGTCATGAAATGAATAGTAATATATCTCCTTTAGATACCTCTCTTGAATTCTTTTGTAAAATGGACAAAGAAAACTTTATTGGAAAAGATAAGTTAGTCGATAGAGGATTAACTCGAGTAGGGCTGTTAAACCTTGAAAGAGGAATTATTAGAGAAGATATGGAAGTTTTTTATGAGGATGAGTTAATAGGTAGGACAACAAGTGGTACTTTCCTTCCCTATTTAAAAGGTTCTTATGCTATGGCAATAATAAATAAAAAATATTCTATGGAAAATAATGTAGTTGATGTTAAAATTAGAAATAGATTTGTAAAAGCAAAAATAGTTAAACTTCCTTTTTATAAGCGAAGATAATTGGAGGATAAAGTGAAGAAAGAATTATTATTTAGTGAATCTCATGAATGGGTTCAATGGTTAAGTGAAACAGAAGCTTTAGTAGGTATTAGTAATTATGCAGCTGATCAGTTGGGAGACATTGTTTATGTAGATATCTATGCTGAAGAAGTTGAAGTAAAAGATGTTCTAGGCGATATCGAAAGTGTAAAAGCGGTTTCTGATTTTTACTCTCCACTTTCAGGTGAAGTTGTTGAGGTTAACCAAGACATTGTTGATAATCCAGCTTTAATTAACGAAGACAGTGAAAACACTTGGATTTGTAAAATAGCAAATATTAAGGATAAAGTAGAGCTATTGAGTAAAGAGGAATATGAAGCTTTAGATAAGGAATAAAAATGAGCTATGTAGTAACAAGTGAAGAAGAAAGAAAAGAAATGCTTAAAGAGATAGGTGTGTCTAATATAAAAGAACTTTATAAAGATGTGCCAAAAGAAGTGTTTTTAGATTCACCACTAAAGATTGAAGATGGTAAGAGTGAATTTGAAGTTCTTAAAGATATGCGGGGTAAATCTCTCAAGAATAAAGTGTTCGATACAACTTTTAGGGGAGCTGGAAGTTATAGGCATTTAATTCCTGAAGTTGTTAAACATTTAAGTTCTTTAAACGGGTTTGTCACCTCTTATACCCCATACCAAGCTGAATTGGCTCAGGGGAACTTACAATCTATTTTTGAATACCAAACAGAAATATGTGATTTAACAGACTTAGAAGTTTCTAATGCCTCTATTTATGATGGTGCAAGTGCAGCTTGCGAAGCTATGATTATGAGTTTAGGTAGAAATAAAAACACTGTTCTTGTTTCTAAGGGAGTTCATCCTAATTACATATCTGCCCTAAAAGCTTACGCTTTTGGTAGAGATGTTGAAATCATCGAAATAGAACTAGAAGATGGCTTAACACCAAAGGATGTTTTTAGTGATAAGTCAATTAGTGATGTTTCTTCAATAATTGTTCAAAGTCCAAACTTTTATGGTCTTATAGAAGATGTTGAAACTATTGCCTCTTTATCAAAAGAGAATAAAGTTGAATGTATTCAAGTTGTTAATCCTATTTCTCTTGGCTTATTAAAAACACCAGGTGAAATGGGTGTAGAAATAGCTTGTGGGGAAGCTCAACCTTTAGGCCTTGATCAAGGCTTTGGTGGACCATATCTTGGGTTTATTGTTTCTAGTAAAAAGTACATTAGAAAAATACCAGGCAGAATTGTTGGGCAATCAAAAGATATGAATAACAATGTTTCTTATGTTTTAACACTGCAAGCTAGAGAGCAACACATAAGAAGAGAAAAAGCTACATCTAGTATATGTTCCAATGAAGCTTTAAGTGCACTTAGGTGTGCCATATATATGGGCGCTATGGGAAGGGAAGGCATTAAAGAAATATCTAGAAGATGTTTTAACAATGCCCATTATGCTGTAGAAAAAATTGTTAATATTCCAGGCTTTTCAAGAAAATATGAAGGGGAATTCTTTCATGAATGTGTTATAAAAACAACAGTTAATGTTGATGATATAAACAAAGAGCTAAAGAAACATCAAATAGAAGGCCCATATAAATTAAGTGATAATGAAATGCTTTTATGTGTTACTGAAGCAGTTAGTAAAAAAGAAATTGATAAGTTTATCAATATATTACAAAGGGTAGTTAAATGAGTTTAATATTTGAAAAATCAATAAAAAATCATCGATGCACAATTCTTCCAAAGTGTGATATTGAAGACTATGATATAGACTCTTCCCTTGTGAGAAAAAGTGTAGTTAAGCTACCTGAGATATCAGAAGTTGATTTAGTTAGACACTATACAAATCTATCTAAAAAAACATTTGGAGTCGATAATGGGTTTTACCCTCTTGGTTCATGCACTATGAAGTATAATCCTAAAGTTAATGAAAAAAGTGCTTCTTTTATGGGATTTACTGACATATCTCCAAACAGTGATGAAGAAGATGTCCAAGGTGCATTAGAAGTAATATACGAAAGTGATTTAGCTTTTAGTGAAATAACTGGAATGGATAAGATGATTTTCCAACCAGGCGCTGGAGCCCAAGGTGAGTTTACTGGTTTGTTGATGATTAAAAAGTATCATCATGAGAGAGAAGATTTTAAAAGGGATAAAGTAATAGTCCCCGATAGTGCTCATGGCACTAATCCTGCCAGCGCTACTATGAATGGCTTTAAAGTCATCACTATTAAGAGTAAAGATGGAATTATAGACTTAAAAGAGTTAGAGAAAGTATTAGACGATACTGTAGCAGCTCTTATGTTAACAAATCCAAATACACTTGGTTTATATGATTCTGGAATACTAAAAATAACAAAAATGGTACATGACCATGGGGCTCTTTGCTATTATGACGGTGCTAATTTAAACCCTATTATGGGTGTTTGCAAGCCAGGAGATATGGGTTTCGATTGTATTCACTTAAATCTACACAAAACTTTCTCTACTCCTCACGGAGGAGGAGGTCCTGGTGTTGGAGCTTATGGTTGTAAAGATTTCCTAGTTGATTATTTGCCCAACCCTATAGTTGTTAAAGAAAACAGTAAGTATAGATTCAAAAACCTACCAAATAGTGTTGGAAAAGTAACAGCGTTTTATGGTAACTTCTTAATACTTGTTAGAGCATTAACTTACGTTAAACATTTAGGAGCAGCTGGTCTCAAAGAGGCTAGTGAAAATGCAGTTCTAAATGCTAATTATATGATGAAAAAGCTGAAAGATACATACAAGGTTGCTTTTGATACTTTCTGTATGCATGAATTTGTATTAGATCTTACTAATTTTAAAGAAGAATATGGGGTTAGAGCTTTAGATATTTCGAAGAGAATAATAGATTTTAAAATGCATCCACCAACAATGTATTTTCCTTTAATTGTAAATGAAGCCTTGATGTTTGAGCCTACTGAAACAGAAGGTAAGCATACTATAGATAATGCAGTTGAAGTTTTACTTCAAATTGCTAATGAAGTTAAGCGGGGTGATTTAGATTTTAGCAAAACACCATTTACTACTGAAATTAGAAGAATAGATGAAGTTCAAGCTGCGAGAAATCCAATAGTTAAATATGAGCATTAATATAATAAAGTTCTACCAAAGCACTAGTTTTAATCCGCATGAAAATCTTTCACTCGAAGAAAAACTTATGGATGAATGCAAAAAAGATGAACTAATTTTTTACCTATGGCAAAACAAAGATACAGTTGTTATAGGTAAAAATCAAAGTGCTAAAGATCAGTGTGATTTGGAATCTATGAAAGAGAATAACATTACTCTAGCAAGACGCTCTTCTGGTGGAGGAGCTGTTTATCATGATATGGGTAATTTAAATTTCACCTTTATTACTAAATCAAAAGATTTTGATTTAAATAAAAACTTGCAAGTTGTAATTGAAGCTTTAAAAGAATTTAATATAAATGCTGTTTTTAGTGGAAGAAATGATTTGCTAGTTGATGGTTTTAAAATAAGTGGACAGGCATATCTAAAAACTAAAGAAGTTTCTCTCCACCACGGAACCTTATTAGTTGATGTTAATATAAACGATTTATTGAAGTATTTAAAAACTGATAAAACAAAACTCAAAAAGCATGGTGTGCAAAGTCACGTACAAAGAGTAAAAAACATATCACACTTTAACACAGAGGCTAATGTTTCTAACATTGTAGAAAGTCTAAAAAGAGCAGTAGTTAAGGTTTTTGATTGTAATTTAGTTGAATGCAAAATCCAAAGTAACAAATTAACAAAAAAATATTCTAGTGATAAATGGTTATATAGGTTAAATCTTGATGGTAAGAGGATCCAAAGTAGATTTGATTATGGTTTGTTAGATATTAACCTTAAAATTTCTAACAATGTTGTAGTTGAGGTTCAAATTAATAGTGACTTAATGGATGTAAGTGTTATATCACAAATAAAAAATAGTCTAATTAATAAAAAATACAATCATTCTTTATTAGGACTGATTAGTATCGCTAACAAAGAAGTTGAATCTGATTTGATAAAAATGATAGAGGTTGATTTATGTACGACTTAATAGTAGTAGGTGCAGGACCAGCAGGTTATGAGGCAGCATTAAAAGCTTCTGCTTTAGATAAGAAAGTATTGTTAATTGAAAAAGATAGAGTTGGAGGAACTTGTTTAAATTATGGATGTATTCCAACCAAATCTCTTTTATCCCAAACAAAAAAGTTCAAAGAACTATTAAGCTCTCCTAAAGGTCCAATAAAATACAATAATTTAGTTATCGATTATCCTCAGGTTCTCTATATTAAAGATAAAACTGTCGACAGATTAAGAAAAGGAGTAGAACTTTTATTAAAAAAACAACAAGTGGATTTAGTTATTGGTAATGCTACTCTAATAAACAGTAATACAGTAAAAGTAGATGATACAGAGTATAGTGGTAAATATATCTTATTAGCCCTTGGGGCAAGAAGTGCCACTCTCAATATTCCAGGTTTCCACAATTGCATCGATAGTAGAAAACTATTAGATACTGATATCTCTAATGTAAAAGAAGCGGTAATTATTGGAGGCGGAGTAATCGGAGTTGAAATTGCAACACTTCTTAATAATTTAAATATTAAAGTAACGATAATTGAAGCTGAAAATCAACTAATTTTAAATGGGGATAGGGATGCTGCTGATAGACTTAAAAGATTATTAAATAGATCAAAAGTTAAAGTTGAACTTAATACTTTTGTAACTCGAATAGAATATAATAAAGCATTTACAGATGAAAAAGTTTATGAAGGTGATTTAATCTTATCTTGTATTGGTAGAGTTCCAAATACAGAAAATTTTGATCTAAATGGTTCTTTAAAGATTGATAGAGGATATATAGAAGTTGATACAAACTTTAAAACAACTGTTGATAATATTTATGCAGTAGGTGATTGTGTTAAAGGATATCAACTAGCTCATTACGCAAGAGCATGTGCAATAAATGTTGTAAGTAATCTTTTTAGCTCAAAACAACTTTATAATTTAAACAATGTACCCAGATGTAT
>CAZHNE010000074.1:0-8479 GCA_964533775.1 uncultured Spirochaetaceae bacterium
AAAATATTAAATTACGGATCTTTAAACATTGATAAAACTTTTTTTCTTGATCACATTGTAAAACCAGGGGAAACAATATCTTCTCATGACTATAAAGAAAATGCAGGAGGCAAAGGTTGCAACCAAGCAGGTGCTTTAGCCAAAGCTGGTTGCGATGTATACATGGCTGGAAAAATTGGAAAAGATGGTTTATTTATTCTTGATTTATTAAACAGTTTTAAAGTTAATACCAATTATGTTAGCTCAGAAGCTAAAGTTACGGGCCAAGCATTAATCCAAGTATCAAAAGAAGGACAGAATTCTATTATTTTAAGCCCTGGTGCAAATATGGAAAATACCCTCTCTGAAATTGATAACACTCTTAAACACTTTTCAAAGGGAGATTATTTAATTCTTCAAAATGAAATCAACAACATAGAATACTTAATAAACAAAGGTTATGAAAAGGGAATGATAATTTGTTTTAACCCCTCTCCGTTTACAGAAGAAATATTAAAATTACCGTTAGAGAAAATTTCATACTTTTTTGTTAATGAAATTGAAGCAGCTCAAATAGCTCTATCATCTAGCAAAAATGATTATAATAAAATTCTAAACAACATTAAAAAGGAATTTCCAAACTCAAAAATAGTAATGACTATAGGAAAAGAAGGAGCTTTCTTTGCCTATAAAGATGAAAAATACCATCAACCAATAATTGATAGCCCAGTTAAAGACACTACTGCAGCAGGAGATACCTTTATGGGATATTTTATTTCATCAATTATCAAAGGTTATACTGCAGAAAAAGCTTTGTACTATGCTACTAAAGCATCTTCTATAACTGTTTCTAAAGTAGGTGCCTTAATTTCTATTCCATTTGAAAAGGATGTCTTTAATTAGTCATTAAACAGCAAAACTATATCGCTTATTATATTTTATAGGAGGGCAAATGAAAATCTTATTAGCTAATGATCATGGGGCTTTTGATTTATCAAAACAAATCAAACAGCATTTAGAAGAACAAGGGCACGAAGTTAAACACTTGGGAATTGTAGAAGGAATGTCTGCAGATTCAGCAGATATGGCTGAACTATGCTGCAACAAATATTTAAAGGGCGGTTATGACTTTGGAATTCTTTGCTGTGGAACAGGAATTGGAATTTCAATTGCAGCAAATAAAATAAATGGAATTAGGTGTGCTTTACCTCAAAATATTTTTGCAGCAAAAATGTCTAAACAACATAACAATGCTAACTTTATTGCTTTTGGTGGTAGAATTGATTATCAAGAAAGTCCACTTCATATGCTAGATATATTTATGAATGAAAGTTTTGATGGAATAGAAAAACGAGTAAGAAGAGTTTCAAAAGTAATGGATTTAGAGAAAAAGCAGAAATAGAAAATTTAAAAAAAAGAGTTAAACTTAGTCTCTCAAACAACAAATCAATATTGTAGCTAAAGACTCTTACGGGGCAAAAAGCTACGTAATGTTGACGAGTACTTATTAACTTTGATATATTGATTTCAGGAGAAACAAGATGAATATTATTTTGGCTAATGATCATGGTGCAGTTGAATTATCAAATAAAATTAAGCAGCATTTAGAGGAAAAAGGGCACAAGGTTAATCACCTAGGAGTTAAAGAAGAAACATCAGTTGATTATCCTAAAATGGCTGAAGCTGCTTGTAAAGAGTTTTTAAACGGTGGGTATGACTTTGGAATTCTTTGCTGTGGAACAGGAATTGGAATTTCAATTAGTGCTAATAAAATAAAAGGAATTAGGTGTGCTTTACCTCAAAACATTTTTGCCGCACAAATGGCTAAGCAGCACAATAATGTTAACTTTATTGCTTTTGGTGGTAGAATAGAGTACCAAGAGAGTCCAACTGATATGATAGATGCCTTTATAAATGAAAAGTTCGCTGGTGAAAGACACCAAAGACGAGTTTCAATGATGATGGATTTAGAAGATTAATCGCAACACTTATTTTATTCGTAAATATAATTATATTTAATAATACCTCCAAGTACAATGGAGGTATTATCATTTGAAATGTCTTTAAGAACTAATTAAATATGAAAGGTTTAGGTAAAAAATCCTTAAACTTAGAAACTTCATGCTTTCCTTTTGTTTTATCTTTTGCATATTGTTCATCAACTAAATGAATTTCAGTATCTTTATTACAAAACTCACTTAATACTTGCAAACAAATAGCGCAAGGAGGTGCAGGAGGGTCGTCATTTGTAACAACTACAACCATTTTAATCCCAGTAGCTCCTTCTTTTGATACAAGGTTCATTACAGCTCCCCTTTCAGCACAAATAGTTCCACCAAAACTGGCATTTTCTACATTACAACCTGAATAAATATTATTTGAAGAAGCACTCACAACACAAGCACCTACTTTGTAATTAGAATATGGAGTGTAAGCGTTGTTCCTAGCCTTAGAAGCCATCTTAATAGCAACATCTACTAATACTTCTTTTGGTAAAGGGAACTCTCTTTCAAAACATTTAACAGCCCCGTATTGAACTCTATCATCTCTTGTACATTCTTTTATAAAATTGTTAAATTCTTCAATTGTCTTAAAATCATCAAAGGTTGTAAAATCTTCAAATACAAACATTGCTCCCGCATCTTCTAACTCTTTAGCAGAGAATGAAGTTGAAAGACCGATTACTTTACAATTGGCGTTTATACCTGCTTGAACACCTAGTTTGCTATCTTCAAATACAAGACAATTTTCATACGGTACTTTTAGTGAAAGAGCTGCATATTGATAAATATCCCCATATGGTTTATTTCTAATAATATCATCACCAGAAATTATAACATCAAAAAAATCTTCTTTAATATTTAACGAATCAAGATTTTTCAAAATCTTCTTTTTTATTGCACTAGAAACAAGTGCAATTTTAAACCCCGCAGCTTTAAGATTATTTAAAAACTCTACTGAGCCTTTTACGGGAGGAATATCTCTTTCATAATACAACTTGTGTATTCTTTTATTTGTTTTTTCAAAGTCTAAAGGTTTATTATGTGCCTTTGAAAAATCATCAATACAAGCTCTATCATCTGATCCTATATATTTAATCATATCTTTTTCTTTTGCGTTTATGCCTGACTCTTTAAAAACCTGAACAATAATTTGATTCATTGTCCTCTCAGAATCAACTAACACTCCATCACAATCAACTAATATTGCTTTAAAATTCATTTTTACCTCTTTAGCAACCATAGCCAAGGCTAAAATAAACCTTGGCTAAAAATTAAAATAACTATTATCTAATTCCAGTAATTTTTCTGTTGGTGTACTTGTTTTTGTTTAACAAATAATCCATCTCCTGGAATACCTAGATAAACATTTTCGCTCATTATTAAACGACCTCTAAGATAAGTTGCTTTTACCTTACCGGTTACGTTAAAGCCATCGTATGCTGAATACTTAGAAGCACTTTGGATATTGTCATTTTCAATTGTCCAAGATTCGTCAGGATCAAATAAAACTATATCTGCGTCAGCACCAGGTCTTAAATTTCCTTTTTGTGGGTATAATCCAAAAGCTTTAGCAGGGCCTGTTGATAACAAATTAACAACTTGTGATAATCCAAAAGCGCCATAGTTGAATGCAAAAGTATTTAAAAGAACTAATAACTCTTCTGTTCCTGGGATTCCTGGGAAAATAGTCCTACAATCTGAGCTTTTTAACTTTTGATCATAAGTGAATGAACAGTGATCTGTTGCAACCACTTGAATTTCACCATGCCTAAGAGCTTCTTGAAGTTCTAAGTTATCTTCCTTGTCTCTTAGTGGTGGTGTCATTACGTATAAAGGACCATTCTCGCCTTCAAGTTTTTCTCTATTTAAGAAAAGATAGTGTGGTGTTGTTTCAACAATTATTTCAAGACCTTTATCTCTATATTTTCTAACAACATCTAATCCTTTCTTTGAAGAAAGATGAACTATATAAAGCCCTATTTTAACTTCATATGCAATTTTAGCAACAGTTTCAATTCCTAATGCTTCGACTTCACTTGGTCTTAAATCTGCATGATCTTTAGGTAAGTAAGTACCTTTCCATTCTTCACTAATCTTTTCAATTAAAGCATCGTCCTCACAGTGAACACATACCATAATATCAAGTTGCTTACATTTATGGAATAAAGATCTAAGCTCGTCAGGATTGTCTATTAAATAACCAACATTTTTATATGTTGTAAATATTTTTATTGTACTAATTCCTAACTCTTTTAATTCCTTCAACTCATTTTCAATTCCAGGTCTGTAGGAATAAACGCCCTGGTGTAAAGAAAAGTCGACAGCCATAGACTTTTTCATGTCTCTTATTCGTGCCTTAGCACAAGCCTTTAAATCGCCAGCTTTATCATCATCAGCAAAATCAATAACAGTTGTAACACCTCCAAAAGCAGCGAGTCTACTTCCTTCTTTAAACGAGTCTGCTGTAACAGTGCCTCTACTAACTAAGTTGTAATGTGTATGTGCATCAATAAGCCCCGGCAAAACACACAAACCCTCTGCATGAATAATCTCAGTTCCTTTTGGAACACTATCTTCACTAATATTATTCGCAATACGAACAATCTTAGGTCCATCTACTAAAATATCTGCGTGCCGTGTCCATTCAGTATCAACTAATAGACCACCTTGAATTAATAATGTACTCATATTTATATAATACTACTGATTTACTTCTTTTCAAAGTAAAATCAACTTTAATGGCAAAAAATAACAGCAAGAGGTGATAATATAGAAAGAGAGCTGTTTTTATAACAAAACAACCCTCTTTTAAAATTTTTATGTTTAAATAAATTATTTATTTAATGGAAAATGCTTTTGTAAAAAATCTAAATCTAGACTTGGATAAAGAACAAATTTATCTAATAAAATTTTGACTCTATTTTTCATATCTTCTCTTACATCTTCTTTACAAACGGCTTTTGCTTTAGAAGGTTTACCTGCATTTCTACCTTTTTTCAAAATAGTAGGACTAGAGTTTTCTAAAACCGTTGCAATAATATCTGCTATTTCAACCATTTCTTCTTCACCCATACCCAAGCTTGTTATAGCTGGAGTTCCTATTCTTAAACCACTTGTGTACCAAGGTCCATTAGGGTCAAAAGGTAAAGCGTTTCTATTTAATGTAATTCCAGCAGTTCTAAGTACGAACTCTGCTTGCTTACCATTTAAATCAAAATTAGTTACATCTAAAAGCATTAAATGGTTATCAGTTCCACCAGTTGCTACTGTAACACCTCTTTCAATAAAAGCTTTTGCAAGGGCTCTAGAATTTATTACAATTTTAGAAGCATAGTCTTGATAATCAGGTTTTAAAGATTCAGTAAAAGCAACTGCTTTAGCTGCCATAACGTGAGGTAATGGTCCACCAATTACTAGAGGACATCCTTTATTAACTGCATCAATAAACTCTTCTTTACATAAAACCATACCACCTCTTGGTCCTCTTAAAGTTTTATGAGTTGTTGTTGTTACAACATCTGCCCAAGGAAAAGGACTATATTCGTTGGCAAAAACTTTTCCTGCAACAAGACCAGCAAAGTGAGCCATATCAACCATAAATACAGCATCATTAGCATGAGCTATTTCACTAAGTTTTTTAAAGTTTATTTTTCTAGGATATGCACTATAACCAGCTAAGAAAATTAATGGTTTAATTTCTTTAACTTGTTTTTCTAATTCATCATAATCTAACAAACCAGTTTCTTTATCAACTGTGTAAGTATAAGCATCAAACATTTGTGCAGAGACGTTTTGTCTATAGCCATGAGTTAAGTGACCACCACTATAATAATCCATTCCTAATAAACGTTGATTACCAACAGCAACTCTAACTTTATCCCAATCTTCTTTACTTAAATTTGAAGGGTTACTAATTCCTATTTCTTCTAATAAGGGAACTTGAACCTTATGGTTTAAAATAGCCCAATATGCACAAAGGTTAGCATCTGCTCCACTATGAGGTTGAACATAAGCATGATCGGCGCCAAATAACTGGCAAGCTTTTTCAGCTGCTTCAGCTTCTACAGCATCTACATTATCACACCCAGCATAAAATCTGTGGTAAGGAAAGCCTTCGCTATACTTATCTGTTAGCAAATTTCCCATAGCTAATTGAACAGCTACACTTGAATAGTTTTCGCTTGCAATTAGTTTTAAATGAGATCTTTGATCTGCTAACTCATTAACGATATAAGAAGCAACAGATGGAGAAACATCATTTATCAGATCTAAGGAAGCGACATAAGCAATCATCTTAGCATCTAACTCTTTACCTTCTTTTTCTTTTAGGTATGAATTTAATATTTTGGCCATTTTGACCCCCCGATTTTATTTATAGTCTATTTTCAATTCAATATAAAAAAGAGTCAACCTACTTCAAATAAAGAAAGCAAAATATTTAAGAGAAAAAGCTATATTTATTTTATTTTTTTATTGATTTCTTGCTACTTACAGATTATTATAACTAAAATATAAGTTATTTAATGTATATTTATACGAATTTTATTTATCTTTGTGCATATCCATATTGCTTTAATTGTTATAATATCTAATAATTAGAAAAAATAAATTCTCACTAAATATATAACTAAATAGACTAAGGAGTTTGATTTATGGAAAAAGCAAGAGAATCCCTTAAAAGTAGATTAGGTTTTATTCTACTTTCTGCAGGGTGTGCAATTGGGCTAGGTAATGTTTGGAGGTTTCCTTATATTACTGGTAAATATGGGGGCGGTGCTTTTGTACTAATATACCTATTGTTTTTAGTCATATTAGGTGCTCCTATTATGGTTATGGAGTTTTCAATTGGAAGAGCAAGCAAACAAAACATTGGTGGGGCTTTAAAAACTCTACAGCCAAAAGGAACTAAATGGCATTACTATGGACACATAGCTATAGTTGGTAACTACTTATTGATGATGTTCTACACAACTATCACTGGTTGGTTATTATCTTATACATTCAAAACAACAAAAGGTTCTTTCGCCTCTCTTAACTCTGATCAAGTTGGCGCTGCCTTTGGATCAATGCTGGCTGATCCTATTTCCCAAATCATCTGGATGATTATTGCTGTTTTAATTGGATTGACTGTAGTTGGTATTGGATTAGAAAAAGGTGTTGAAAAGATAACTAAATTCATGATGACATCATTAATTGCATTAATGGTTATTTTAGCTATTAATTCAATGACACTTGATGGTGCTTCAACTGGTTTAAAATTCTACTTAGCTCCTAACTTTAAAGCAATGGCAGAAAACGGATTAGGAGAAGCTGTTTTTGCAGCAATGGGGCAAGCCTTCTTTACATTAAGCTTAGGTATTGGTTCAATGACAATTTTTGGCTCTTATATCGATAGAAAATATACTTTAACTGGAGAGAGTTTAAGAGTTATTGGTCTCGATACATTTGTTGCAATAGTAAGTGGATTAATTATATTCCCTGCTTGTTTTGCATTTGAAATTGACCCTAGTGCAGGTCCTGGTTTAATATTTATTACATTACCTAATATTTTTAACCAAATGCCTGGTGGTAGAATTTGGGGAACTTTGTTCTTTGTATTTATGAGCTTTGCTGCTTTATCAACATTAGTTGCTGTATTTGAAAACATTATTTCATATTGGATTGATGTTTGGAAAGTTGATAGAAAGAAAGCAACAGTAATTAACATGGTCGCAATTATTGTTTTATCAATTCCTTGTATCTTAGGATTTAACCTTTGGGCTGGATTTGAACCATTAGGACCTGGAACAGGTATTTTAGACCTTGAAGACTTCTTTGTTAGTACAACATTATTACCTCTTGGATCCTTAATATTCTTACTATTCTGTGTAAACAATAAATATGGTTGGGGTTTTAAGAACTTTATAAATGAAGCTGACAAAGGAAGTGGAGCAAAATTCCCACAATGGGCAAGAATTTACGTTACATACATCCTTCCTGCAATAGTATTATTTATATTCATTCAAGGATATGTAGCAATTTTTAGTAAATAAAAAATTATAAATCTCAAAAAGTTATAATGAATACCTCTAAAGTAAAAGTAATAGTCATTTACAATAGCTTTAGAGGTGTTTTTTGTTTTAAGTGAGTGATATTTAAGTTGACTTACCCAAATATTAATTCTATCAATGTCTTAATATTGAATTTTATTATTAAACACGTTATATTACATATGTAATAAAGAAAATTTCAAAACTTTAAAGTTTCTGAATATAAAATTTATGGAGGGCTATGTGGCCAAAGAAGAAGCAATTGAAGTAGAAGGACTTGTAAAAGAAGCTCTACCAAACACAATGTTCCGTGTAGAATTACAGAACAAACACGTTATCTTAGCACACCTATCTGGGAAGATGCGTAAACACTACATTAGAATTGTACCGGGAGATACCGTTAGGGTAGCTCTATCCCCTTATGACTTAACAAAGGGTCGTATAATATACAGAGAAAGATAACAAAAG
>CAZHNE010000075.1:0-3147 GCA_964533775.1 uncultured Spirochaetaceae bacterium
TATAGTTGGGTAAGTGATTGGTATAGACAAGCGATGAACAACTTCTGGATTCCTGAAGAAATAAACTTGAACACTGATGTTCATGATTATAGACTTTTAGAAGAATATGAAAAATCTGCTTATGATAAAGTTTTAAGTTTCTTAATCTTCTTAGACAGCGTTCAAACCGCAAACCTTCCAAATGTAAGTGATTATATTACAGCTAATGAAGTTAACCTTTGTTTAACTATTCAGGCTTACCAAGAGGCCATTCACTCTCAAAGCTATGGCTATATGTTAGATACAATTTGCTCTCCTGATGAAAGAACTGAAATCTTATATCAATGGAAAGATGACGAGTTGTTACTTAAGAGAAATAAATATATTGGAAATTTATACAATGAGTTTCAAGAAAACCCAAACCTTAAGAGTTTAGTTAAAACAATGGTTGCTAATTATATTCTTGAGGGTGTTTATTTTTATTCAGGCTTTATGTTTTTCTACAACTTAGGAAGAAATAATAAAATGCCTGGTTCTGTTCAAGAAATTAGATATATTAACAGAGATGAAAATACACATTTATGGTTATTTAGATCAATTTTATTAGAAATGAAAAATGAAGAGCCCGAAATGTTTACTCCTGAACTAGTTGAACTTTATAGAGATATGATTAAAGAAGCTTGTGAAATGGAAATTGAATGGGGTCATTATGTTATAGGGGATAATATTGCTGGATTAAATAAGCAAATGATCTCTGACTATATTAAATACCTTGGAAATCTTCGTTGCACTCAACTTGGATTTGAAAAGATTTACGAAGGTCATGATAGTGAGCCTGAAACAATGGGTTGGGTAAGCCAATATGCTAACGCAAATATGATTAAAACCGACTTCTTTGAAGCAAAAAGCACAGCTTATGCTAAAAGCTCAGCTTTAGTTGATGATCTTTAAAAAAATAAAAAGCAATACTAAAAAAAGACTTAGTTCTTCTGAGCCAAGTCTTTTTTTATGTTTAAATTATAAAGCGAATTACTTAATACTGATTACAACTCAGTAAGATTATAATCAGTTTTACTAATATAAGATTTTAAATCTTCAACAACCTTTTTATAATCTTCCTTTGATTCTGATTCACAATAAAGAGTAATATGTGGTTCAGTATTTGATTTTCTTAAAAGCCAAAAGCCATCACCAGAATCTACCCTCATACCATCTATATCTACATAAGTTCTATTTTCTTTAATTAAATTGTCCTTAATGACCTGTAAAAAAGTATTACGCTCAACTTCAGTCATTCTTAACCTAATTTCGCCAGATCCGATTATTTTAGGAAACTGATCTAAAATTTGGGATAAAGACATATTAGAAGAAAATACAAAGTTTAGAATTTTTATAGCAGCAAACATACCGTCATCATAAAAGTTGTTTTCTTTAAAGAAAATATGACCACTAGTCTCACCTGCAAAGTCTATATTGTCTTCTTTCATTTTAGCTTTTTGATTTGTATGCCCTACTTTCCACATTACAGGTACCCCACCAAATTCTTCTATAAGGTTGTATAAAACATTACTTGCTTTAACCTCACTCATAACCTTAGCGCCTTGATTGTCTTTTAAAAAGTCTTGAGCTAGAACTATAAGAACTTGGTTACCATCTACATATCTTCCCTTATCATCAATAAAGCCTACTCTGTCCCCATCTCCATCAAAAGAAATACCAATATCGGCTTTAACTTCTAATACTTTTTCTTTTAATAGTTCTAGGTTTTCCTCTTTACTCGGATCTGGTTTATGATTAGGGAAAGTCCCATCGGGGGTGTCAAAAATCAAAGTGTTTTTAGATGGCAAATTATCAACAAAGTCTTTTAAAAAGAATGTGGCTGCCGCATTAGCCCCATCCCAAACAATATTTGCGTCCTTTAAATTATTCGTTTTTAATTTAGTTAAAAGATAATCAATGTATGGTTGTTTTATATCTACACTTTCTTCATCTTCAATTCTTTTATCAACAAACTGGCCATTTTGGATTAAGCTATTTAAATTAGTAATATCATCTTGATGAAAAATTCTGTCATTCATAACAAATTTACATCCGTTATAAACATGTGGGTTATGACTTGCTGTTATCATAACTGCACTGTCTGCGTTTAAATAATCTAAAGAAAAGTAAAGAGCAGGAGAAGAAATAAAGGTTGGAAAGTGATAAACCTTAATTCCACTATCTAATAGCCCTTTTTTAAATTGTTTAAACAAGCTTTCAGAAGATAGTCTACAATCATACCCCAATACACAATTTTTCTTTTTTTCTTTATGTAATATATAAGCAAAGGCTCTAGCTAAATAATAAAAATCTTCATCAAATAATGTTTCATTATAGATGCCTCTAATATCACATGCCTTAAGTATTTCCTGGTTAATTTTATGCATTTTTATTCCTTTTTATGTTAACTGTAAATTTTGAACCTACACCTAGAGTACTTTCTACACTAATTGTACCACCAATAGTATCTAAAAATAATTTAACAATCGATAAGCCTAATCCACTTCCCGCTATTTCACTATTCCTAGATTTTTCAACTCTGTAAAAGCGATCAAATATTTTATCTAAATCCTCTTTGTCTATTCCAAAGCCAGTATCCTCTACAGATACTGTGTAATTATCATCAGTGACTTTTTCACTAATAGTAATTGTAGAATTTTGAGGAGAATATTTAATAGCATTATCAATCAAGTTGTTAATAATTTGTCTAAAATATATTTCATTAGTCGTTAATTTGCAATCGATTCTATTTTCAGATTCGACTTGTATAAGTATATTTTTTTCCTTAGCTTTGTAAAAGTATAGAGCTACTTGATCTTTAATTACACTAGAGGGGTTAAACCTCTTAATATTATCAGCTTTTGTTTTATTATCTATTTTTGAGAACTGTAATAACTCTTTAATTAAAAAAGATAATTTACTTGCTTCTTTATTTATTGATTCTATACATATCGCCTTATCATCATCACTTATATTATCACTATTAAGAGCCTGAGCAAAGCCACTAATTATTGTTAATGGAGTTCTAAGCTCATGAGATACGTTTGATATAAAATCATTTTTAATATTGTCTACTTCTCTTATTTTAGTTACATCTCTTAATAAAAACAAAACTCCAATAAATTCAAA
>CAZHNE010000075.1:3247-8326 GCA_964533775.1 uncultured Spirochaetaceae bacterium
AAATTGCTAGTATCAGAATCTGCTCTACTTACTATTTGACTTACGACATTGTTAAAAGCAAAGAAATATAATGAGGCAAGCAAAGAAAGAACAATAACTGATAATATTATGATAATTGTAATTTTATTCTTGCACTTCAAGTTTATAACCGATTCCTCTTAATGTCACTATTATACAATTAGAACCAAAACTCTCTAACTTTTTTCTTAAATTTCTCATGTGAACATCTAAAACACGTTTATTTTGAAATTCTGAGCTACTGTAAATAAGGTTTGTTAATTCATCTTTATTAATTCCTGAAGGGGTTTTTAAAAGCTCACTTAATATTTTAAATTCTATTAAAGTTAAATCCAATCTTCTTTGATTACAAACTACTGTGAAAGAAGATAAATCAATAACAATATTACCCAATTCTAAAGTTTTATTATTATTTTCGATTGTCTCTACTTGTCTAATTTCAGCATCGATTCTTGATTTTAATTCCAAGATATCGAAAGGCTTAATAATGTAGTCATCAGCTCCATTATTTAACCCTTCAATTCTATCTTCAACTTGAGCTTTAGCACTTACCATAATTACTGGAATTGTGCGTGTATCAGGATTTTCTTTAATTCGATTACAAACCTTTATACCATCAATATGAGGCATCATTATATCTAATAGAATAAGGTCAATTTGCTCTTCTTGTAAGATATCTAAAGCTTCATAGCCATTGTAGGCCGTAAAAACTTTAAATCCAAAACTCTTTAAATTAATACGGAGCATTTGGACAATTGCTTTTTCATCATCAACAACTAATATCTTTTTCATAAATTACCTCATACTAAAGAGATGTTATATTGCCTTGTAATAATCTACAAGGCAATTTGAATACTATTAGGATAATTTGCCAATCGATAATTGGACTTCAGACTTTTTATCGAACAATACATATTTCGAGCTATTGAGGGATAATTTTACTTTTGTTCCAATTTCAAAGTCTACATCTCCAAAGACAACACAAGTTAAAATAATATCTTTTATTTTAACCTTTACTATTGTTTCCATTCCTGAGGGAAGAGTTGAATAAACTTCAGCTTCATGATTTCCCTTTTCATCAATAGTTATATCTTCAGGTCTAACACCTAAAATTAAATCTTGATTTTCACTAATAGAGACAACCTTTGAAACAGGAGTAAAAACTAAACTTAAAGAAGGATGAGTTAGCTTTACGTCATCAACATTTACAACACTACCTTTCATTTCAATAAAGTTAATATTAGGAGATCCTACAAAGTCAGCAACAAAGTGATTAGCGGGATTTCTATAAACTTCTAATGGTGGTTCATACTGTTGTAATAAGCCCTCTTTTAATAAACATATTTTTGTTGATAAAGTCATAGCTTCTAACTGGTCATGAGTTACGTAAACAAAAGTTGATTTTGTCTCTACATGCAATCTCTTTAATTCAGTTCTCATTTCCATTCGTAATTTAGCATCTAAGTTACTTAAAGGTTCATCCATAAATAGAATTTTAGGTCCAGTAGATAAGGTTCTAGCAATAGCAACTCTCTGCTGTTGTCCACCAGATAGTTCGGATGGGTATCGGTCTACGTATTCTTCTATTTGAAGCATTTTAAGAAGTTCATAAACTCTTTCATGAATTTTTTCTTTGCTCCACTTCATATTTTCCAATCCGAATGAAATATTTTTATAAACAGTCATATGTGGCCAAAGAGCATAGTTTTGGAATAAGAAACCAACATTTCTTTTATCGGGAGAAACATCTATTCCTTTATCGGCGGAGAAAACACACACATCATCAATAAAAATCTCACCTTCTGTTGGAGTTTCTAAACCAGCAATCATTCTAAGAGTTGTTGTTTTACCACATCCTGAGGGTCCTAATAAAGATATAAATTCACCGTCTTTAATTTTCATTGTTAAATTATCAACTGCTATTGCTTTACCAAATCTTTTTGTTACATTATTTAATCTAATTTCTGGCATTTTTAATTTCCTCCGATACCTTTGTCTATTGAGGCACCTGTTATTTTATTTACTAATAAGTTACTTCCCACTACAAATAAAACTATTAATAAGTTAATTGCGTTGGCGTACTGGTTCCAACCTTTTTCATTGTACTGGAATAGCATTGTTGTCAATATTCTTGTTGCTGGAGTTACTAATAAGATAAATAAGGATAACTCTCTCATACATGAAATAAATGGCAACAAATATCCTGACATAAAACTTGCCTTTTGAATTGGTATAATAATTTTTATCATTCGCTTAATCCAAGGAATACCTTGAATAGTAGCTGCTTCTTCTATTTCCCCACTCAATTGGTGCATAGCACCTATACTAGCTCGTGAGGCGAAAGGTAAGTACTTTACTGCCCCTACTAATACAAGTAACCCAAAAGTTCCATACATTGGTGGTATAAAACCTCTTCTTACAGCAAACATTGAAAGGTAAATAGCTCCAAAAGCCATACTAGGCATTAAGTAAGGGAAGAATGCTAAGTTATTAACAATAGCTGATAATTTAGTTCCTCTTGATTTTGCGATAGCATAACCAGCTAAAATACCTGTAGTTCCTGCAACAAATGATACAGCAACACTTAATTTTATACTGTTTATAAATCCTAAAAGGATTGATGGGTTTCGTAAAATTCCAGGTTCTCCATTTGCAATTTCTGTTGATCCTTCTCCAATCCAGAAAATTGTAGAGAAGTTAGATGCTGAATAGTTTCCTGGTTCTACAATTAATGATTCAATCGCGAAAGAAACAACTGGACCTATACAAACTAATAAAGTTGAAATTAATACAAAGAGAGATATAACCAAATTACCTCTTCTTAATTTAATTAAAGCAATATTAGAGGATTTTCCTGTTATAGTTGTAAAAGCTTTTCTTTTACCAATAAACATTTGGTTCATTGATAAAATTAAAACTCCGATGATAATCATAATTAAGGCCATAATGTATCCATAACCTGGATTAAGCCCATTAAGAGTTCTATACATTTGAGTTGTTAACACTTGATATCTTACAGGAGTACCTAAAAAAGCTGGAACAGCAAAAGCACTCATTGCACTAGAGAAAACAAGTAAGAACGTTGATAATAGTGCTGGTAGAACAATAGGAATAGTAATCTTTCTCATTATTCTAGCTCTACTAGCTTTCATAAGTAATGCGGCTTCTTCTAAGTTTGCATCCATATTTCTTAATATTCCACCAATTAGAATATAAGCAAAGGGAGCATAGTGAAGACCCAAGACCATGATAATTGGGAATTGACCGTATGCAAACCAGTTTGGAGTTTCCAATCCTGTTAATACAGTAAATAATCCTGGAACACCACCTACTAGTGAGTTTTTAAATAAATTCATCCAAGCCATAGCTAATGTCCAAGAAGGCATTATATATGGAAAGATAAATAAAGTTGAAATAACACCTTTATATTTCATATCTGTTCTTGTTATTAACCAAGCAACAGCACCACCTATTATAATTGCAACTAAACATGTTCCTAGTGCAACAATAATTGTATTTAAAAATGGCTCATAAAACACTTTTCTACTAATAGAAGAAAAAAGAACTTTCGTCCAATGATATAGTGTAAATGAACCAACTTTAGAACCTTTAATTCTCATCAATTCTGACTGGTGAACTGTAAATGTATCAATTATGATAGTTATCATTGGAACAACAGTTAAATAAATCAAAATTACAAATAATAAAGTTAAAATTAAATTATGGGGCTTTTTGAAATACATTTTTAATCTATTTCTATAAGTCATTGTTAATCCTTTATAAAGTTATGGGGTTAAATAAATAACCCCATATTTGTTTTATTAATTAAAATTGAAATTAATATAAATATTCGTTTAAGAATTCTTCAACTTCTGCTCTGTTTTCGAAGCACCATACTGGATCTTCACGTACAAGAAGAGGTTCCCAGAAACTTACTGGATGATCACCATCTTGAATAGCAATATTTGGGTTTGGTGAGTATGTTCCCATGTCACTACTCCAAGGAGCAAAACCTTCATCTGTTAATAAGTATTCAATAAATAGTTTTGCAGCAGCAGGATGCTGAGCACCACTTACCATTAATGTGTATAGTGGATAGTAGAAACCGTTAAATGGTTGTACATCTACCATTGGTTGTAATGCTAAATTCTTAGTTTCAACATAACGTAATTTTGAGAATACAAATAAACCAGCGTTTTCACTCTTGTGTTGGCCTTTAACACCAATACTTTCAGCAGTTTTTGTATCTGAAGTTGTTACGATTAAGTCGTTTTCATAAAGAGCTTTAATCCATTCATAACCAGCATTAGGTGTTGTTAACTCAATATCTTTACCATAGAAATCTTTATAAGCTACAGCAATTTCATCTGCTATTTCAGGTTTTGTTACCATAGTTAAGAAGTTTGCGTTAACACTTTCTTGGAAGGGGTTTTTAAATTGGAATTTTCCTCTCCATGTATCTGATGTTAATGCCCAAATATTATCAAATGGTTCTTCTGTTGAGTCTTCGTTATTAAAAATAAATAATTTATTAATAATTGAGAAAACTAAAGGATCTTGATATTGCTCAGGAATAATTGATTTCATACTTTCTGGAAGATAAGAATATAAATAACCTAAGTTAATTAATTCACCCATTACTCTTCCACCATCTTGTGCAATTACAAAGTCTGCACCTTTAACACCACTTGTTGCTTCTTTAGATATTTTTTCAATCAATTCGAAGTCTTTAAGGTTTGAAGTTTCTGTTTTAATACCATATTTAGCTTCAAATCCCTCAGCTGCTTTAGCAATTCTACTTGTTGTTGCATAAACTACAACTTTACCTTCAGCTTTTGCTGCTGCTACTAACTCATCATGAGTCATTACTTTTTCTTCTACTGGAGCAACTGGTGCTGCTACTTCTTTATCTCCACCTGCAAATAAAGGAAGTGAGAATAAAACTAATGACAAAGCGATAATTAACGTTTTTTTCATAAAAATCTCCTTATGTTAATTTTTCTTAACAATGATATCATACCTTGAGATATAGCAGTTGTCAAACTAATTATTTTTATTTTT
>CAZHNE010000076.1:0-1579 GCA_964533775.1 uncultured Spirochaetaceae bacterium
TAGTTTAATTATACTTAAGTATTGACGAATAAGAGCAATAATGGTAATTTTGTCTCATAATTTGTATTGGGGCTGTAGCTCACCTGGTAGAGCGCTTGAATGGCATTCAAGAGGTAGTCGGTTCAAGTCCGATCAGCTCCATTTTTTTATCTCTACACCCTTTGACAGTTTTAGACTATTTTTAAAACAGTATAAAAAACACCCTAAGAGTTTTAGGGCATTGATTTTACTTCTATGTTAAAAATTTATTATTTCTTTTTAAATAGATTTGCAAATGGGTTATATGTATCATCATCGTCATCATTTTGATTAGACATATATTTATTAATAGTTTCTTCTTCCTCTAAAGATTTAGTTGGACTTAAAGCTATTTTATTACTTTCTACATCGATTTCATCAATTACTACTGACATCGTTGTTCCAACTTTATAAATTTGACTAAGGTTAGTGTTTTCACTCGTATCTGGAAGTTTTGAAATAAAGATTAATCCATCCATCCCAGGTTCTAAATTAATAAATAACCCAAAATTCATAATCTTAGAAATAGTTCCTTCATATCTGCTACCAACCTTATAACGTTTAGCAACTGTATCCCAAGGGTTTTTTGATAAAGCTTTTTTACTGATAGACATTTTTCTCTTGTCTAAATCTAAGCTTAAAATTTCAGCTTCTACTTCTTCTCCAACTTCTAATTCTTTTTCAATATCTTTTACTCTTCCAAATTTGATTTCTGAAATAGGGAGTAAAGCTTGAATGCCTTCAACGTCAACAAAAGCCCCGAATGATTGAAGAGAAAGCACATTACCTTTTACTGTCATTCCAGGTTTTAAAGTTTGTTTTAGCTTTTCAATCTTCTTCTTTTCTTCATTCTCCATATAAGCTCTGTTAGAAACAATAATGTTGTGTTGTTCTCTACTAAATTCTTGAATCAAGAAAGGAAGAGTTTTTCCAATAAAGAATTCGGGTTCTTCTTTTTGTCTAAAGCCCATTTGTGAGAAAGGACAGAATGCTCTGCTTTCACCAATTTTAATTTCAAAGCCACCTTTTATTTCTTTTTCAACGCTTCCTTCAATTGGGATTCCAGTTTCAAAAGCTCTTTGTAGTATTGCTGTATTAGCTTTATCACCTTTAATTTTAGTAGTAAAGCGCATTTCACCACGCTCTGTTGATAAATAATAAGCACTAATAGTATCTCCTGTTTTTACAGTTAATTCACCATCAGGTCCAATAAATTCACCACTGTCAATTATGCCTTCACTTTTCATATTTAAGTCAAGAAAAATATTCTCACCATGAATTGCAACAATTGTAGTTTTTATAAGTTGTCCTTCTTCAAAATCATAAATCAATTTGTTTCACCTCTAATTGTAATTATTATAGAATAATTTGTTTATAATTAACTTTATCACAGTGTGTGAAATATTAAAACAACAAAGTATTGTTTCTTGAACAACATAAAGTATTAATTTGTTGACGGAAAAATTAATTACAAATACTATAATGGCATGAAACTAAAACAAATAGGGGTTATTCATTCTCCTTATAAATCAATGAATGATGTACCAAAATCGACACTAGT
>CAZHNE010000076.1:1679-8325 GCA_964533775.1 uncultured Spirochaetaceae bacterium
TTTATAAAAAACGGACAAAAAATTGAAGAAAAGCTTGTACAAATTGATAGAGATTTATTAACTATTGTTAATTTAGCTATTCACCAAAATAGAGAAGCAAATAAAGGTATTGAATATAAAAAGCAAGTTGATATGTTACCAATTCTTGCCTTAGGAAGTGAGAAGGGAGCTATTAATTCTTTAATTGCTAAAACCTTAAATTGTAATGAAAAAGATATTCTCTCTAGTGATCTTTTTGTTTATAACAGAATGAAGCCAAGCATTTGGGGACTAAAGAAAGAAATGTATTCAGCTCCTAGAATTGACGACTTACAAGGTGTTTATACATCTCTTGAGGCTTTTATTAACACACAACCTTCATCCTTTATTAACATGGCATTGTTTTTAGATAATGAAGAGGTTGGAAGTGGTACAAAACAAGGTGCTTTAAGTGATTTCTTAAAAATAACAATAGATAGAATAGCCAATTCACTAAATTGGGACGTTGAAGATAAAGCAATATACCAATCAAATAGTTTTATGCTCTCTAGTGATAATGGACATGCCTTTCATCCAAACTATGCAAGTGTAAATGATATTGTAAACAAACCTGTTTTAAATGGCGGGGTATTAATTAAGCATTCTGCTAATCAAAAGTACACAACTGATGCCTTTAGTGAAGCTACTCTTAAGTTCATTTTAGATAAAGCGAATATTCCTTATCAAGACTTTGTAAATAATTCAGATGTGCTAGGGGGATCTACATTAGGCAATTTAATTAGTAGGTCTTACTCTATTAGTACAATTGATATTGGTGCTGCACAACTTGCAATGCACTCTCCTTATGAAACTGGAGGAACAAAAGATACCTATTATTTGATAAAAGCTATGGAAGCTTTTTATAGTCGCTAAAAAGTAAGATTTGAAGAAATAATAATACATCCTCTTATATGTTAATAGGTTAACAAGAAAAGAGGATGTTTTTGTTTTTATTCATTAAACAGTTTTGAAAAAACTTTGGGAAATACTGCTGTTAGCCACAACCCTGTTACCATGTATCTTCCAAATGCTCCTAAGAAATAGATACTTTCAGGAATTATTGCACTAACACCTACTTGGATTATCAACATTCCTGTAATAACAATAACTATTCTCAAGATTTTTTGCTTTCTAGACCCTTCAACTTTAAAGTTTATTTTCTTAACTTCATATGCAATGCCTAAAAACCCACCACCACTAAAGGCAGCAAGTTTCATAAGATCTGAAAACGCTGTTTTATCAATTACATTAAGGTGAAGGAGTGTGCCCATTATTAAGGCAGAAAGGGAACCAACTATTCCAACAATAATACTAAACTTAAATTTATTATCTAAATTTGAAGCTACTTTTTCAAAAATAGGATAAAAAATTAATGATAAGACAATACCGAGTATTAAGCCAGCAGCTACATCTAAAGGCCAATGGACACCTAAATAGAGTCTACTAAGTCCTACTAAGACTATTATAATAGCACAAGTTATTGAGACTTTTCGTTTCTTTATTGCTAAGGCGAAGGAGGAATATAAAGCAGCGGCACCTGTTGTATGTCCTGAAGGGAAAGAGTATCCAGTTGCAGTTGCTAATCTTTTCCCTTCAATTTCAGTTAATACTGAAAAAGGTCTAGGAGCTCTAATTACTGCCTTAAGAACACCCATTGAGAGTAGAGAAATAACTACTGATCCACAAATAGCAAAACCTTTGTTTTTATCGTAAGTGTACAATACAACACTTAAAAGTATGATAAGTATTGTTTGTTCTCCAAAAACTGTTACAAAGCTCCCTATAACATCTAAAGCCGGGTTACTAAGACTTAAGAAAAATAAAAGAATTTCTGTTTGCATAAAAACCTCCCTCTATTGATTGATTTAGTATATCAGATAAATGGAGATCTCACTATATAACAAAATACTAATTTTTTTAAAATGTTACCTACCTTAATTGAATACTTAAAATAGGGGGAATATAGTATTTACACCTTTTCATAGGGCCATGTAATTATGCCACCAAACTCGAAAATGTTGGTAAAACCCATTTCAGCTAAATAAGAAGAGGCGTATTTACTTCTAACCCCTGATCTACAGTAAATAAATATTTTAGTATTCTTTGAGTATATCTTATCAACTTTGTCAGTAACTACATCTAGAGGAATATTTACAGCAGAAGGTATGTGACACTCATTAAATTCTTCTTTTGTTCTTACATCTAATATTATAATGTCTTGTTCAGTATCAATTCTACTTTTAGCTTCTTCTGCTGTAATAATTGTATATTTTGCTTTACTCATTACTGTACAATTTCATATGGCCAATTATTAATTCCGCCAAAATCAACTACATTAGTATAACCTTGTTTTACTAATAGACGAGCAGCTTGAGAACTTCTGTTTCCAGATCTGCAGTATAAATATAATTTAGTATCTCTGTTAGGATATTTTTCCATTACAGTATCTTCAATCGTGTTAAGGGGAATGTTTATAGAGTCTTTAATATGCCCGCTACTATATTCACCGGGGGTCCTAACATCAACAATGATAATATCATCTTGACTATCAATTGCTGCTTTAGCTTCTTCAGCACTAATTGTGCGAAATTCAACAACTGTTTGTTCTTTTTGAGTAGAACTATTTTCAACAACTTCTTTATTGCCTTTTGCAAGCAAAGAAGGAGCTGTAATAGCTGCAACAATTAAAATAATAGTTGTAAATTTATAGAATAATTTCATTTTTTCACCTCATAAGTTTATACTTTTAATATAATAACTTCTCTTTTATAAATATGTGATTATATCACTTTGTAGAAAATAAAGTAATAAAATTGATATATTATTCTAAGTTTATAACAACTTTGTGCTTATTTTATGAATATTTTTAAATTAATTTCACTTAGCATATGGCAAATTACTTATTCTTAATATTGGTTATAGGTTAAAATTTCTTAATCAAACTAAGTTATATCTTAAATAATGGATAATAAACCATATAAAGCCTCAAATTTTTTATTAGTTTTTAAATTGACATTTATTAAATAGTTTGTTTATTCTGAAAATATTCGAAGTTTATTTGTAAGGGGTATGCGGTGAAAGAAACTTTTAGCATATTGTTCGGCTTATTAGGTGGGTTAGCTATATTTATTTATGGTATGAACTTAATGAGTGACGGGTTACAAAAAGTTGCGGGTGATAAAATGAGAAGTATTCTTGGTATATTAACCAAAAATATATTCTTTGGTGTTATAGCAGGTGCTGTTACAACTGTTGTTTTACAAAGTTCAAGTGCTACAACAGTTATGGTTATTGGCTTTGTTAGTGCAGGTTTAATGAACTTGCCTCAAGCAATATCTGTTATTCTTGGAGCAAACATTGGTACAACAATGACTGCACAATTAATTGCTTTTAAATTAACGGATTATATTTGGCCAATTCTCTTTTTAGGATTCCTTTTAAATTTTGTTGCAAAAAAAGAAAAGTTGAAAAATATAGGACTTACAATATTTGCTTTTGGTCTTCTCTTTGTTGGTATTGAAACAATGGGAGATTTGATGAAGCCATTAGCTAATTCAGCCTTATTTGTTTCTATGATTTCAAGAGTATCTGATATACCAATTTTAGGTGTATTAGTTGGTGCTTTAATGACTGTAGTTGTTCAAAGTTCTTCTGCTACTATTGCAGTTTTACAAAATCTTGCTAGCACTGCAGGTTTAGATGGCAGTTCAATTATTGGTTTAGAGGGAGCCATTCCCATTCTCCTAGGTGATAACGTTGGTACTACTATTACAGCTTTGCTTGCATGTATTGGTCAGTCTACCAATGCCAAAAGGACAGCTATTGCCCATAGTATATTTAATGTCGCTGGTGCTGTTTTCTTCCTTTTCTTTATAACACCATTTGCAAGTCTCGTTACATTGCTTTCTCCTAAAGGGCCAGAGATTCGTATTATTTCAAGACAAATAGCTAATGCTCACACCTCTTTTAACATTATAAACACAATTATTTGGATGCCTTTTGTTTGGTTGATGGTAAAAATTGTCACAAAGCTTGTTCCTACTAAATTAACTGAGGATGGGGATGAAGATACGATAAGTATTCACTTAGATCCTCAACTACTATCTCAACCAGTTTTTGCCATGACATTATGTCAAAAAGAAGTATTACAATCTTGCCAGACAATTCTTAAAGCTTTTAAAGATACAAAACTTGCAATTATTCCATTTGATTTTGATGATACTAATGAAGTGAAGTTAGTTTGGAAACATCAAAGAGACTTACAAAGAGAAATACAACACTACCTCTCAAGAATGATAGCTGTCGGTACACCAACGGAAGCTCAAACTGATGCAATAACAGAGTTATTACTAGTTTCTTCAGGCTTAGAGAGAATCTGTATCCGTATGGGTGATTTCCTTGATGAAATGACTGAGCTAGAAAAGAGTGAATTATCCTTCTCTGATAATGGAGAGAGAGAACTACGCCATTGTCTTGAAGCAATAATTGAATTGTTTACAGCCGCTATTGAAGTTTTAAAAGACGGAGATGCTGTAAGTATTGTAATGGTTATATCATTGAGAGAGCGATTAGCTGATATGGAAAAAGAAATGCAAGATAATCATTTCGATAGATTAAATAACGGAGTTTGTGATCCTAAAATGACTCCATATTTCAATTCAATTGTGGGTAATTTAACAAGCATTGGAACGTACTGTTTAGATATTTGTCAATCCTTAAGCTATGGCTTAAATGTAAGTGTAGAGGAAAGATAAACCCCTTAATAATGAAGACTCCTTTAAGATAAGGCTTTAAGCTTTAGTTAAAATTTGATATAAGAGTAATAAGGCATCTATTGGAGAAGTAAATGAATAGCAACAAATATCAAATTGTACTAATTAGGCATGGGTATTCCCTTGGAAATGCATTAAAGACCTTAAGTGGTCAAAGTGATGTTCCTTTACTGGAAGAGGGCAGAAAAGAATTAGTAGCTTTTCGAAATAAGTATCGATACCTTGATACAGATCTTAACTATAGTTCAGATTTAAGTAGATGCGTTTCTACTTTTGAAGCTCTATTTGCTCCTGAGAGAAAACTAGATGGACTATTTAAAGAGTTAAGAGAAATAAATTTCTATAAAAGAGAAAATGAGAGATTTATTTCAAAAGAAAGATTAATCGGCTTTTTTGACAAGTGGATTGTAGATGATCCAAGCACTAGTGATGTAGAAACATTCCAAGAAATAACAGATAGAATGCTTAAAGTATTTTATAAAACTCTTTTTGACTTAAAAACTAATAATTTAAAATCAGCAACCCTTTGCACACACTCTTGTGCTATGAGGTGTTTATTAATTGGATTAGGTGTTTTTAAGAGAGAGGATTATTGGGAAATAAGTGTTAAAAATGGGCAAGGCTATGTTTTAGACATAGATTTCGACACTGAAGTGTCAATTGCAAAATGTACGCCATTATTTGACTATTTAGAAAAGCGATAGCTAATAACAATTTTTATCAAAGTGGATTCAATAATCTTGAAATAAGAGGGTAGTTTTTTAGTTTAAAAAAGAACTTAATTGTTCCCATTTTAAATCCATATCCTTAATTAATGCTATTTGTGTTCTCACTCTATCTAAATTATGGTGTTCTCTACTTGTTGAGTAGTAAACATCTCCATTAAGATAATCAGTTAAAAATCTAACTGCCATTATTCCTGTTATGTAACGACCGGCTTCAACTATTAGTTTTCTCTCTAGATCACTTATAAAAGATTGTGCTACTTCAAGGTATCCCTCAATTAAGTTTTTGAAAAAATCAACATTACATTTCATTTTAGTATAATCTACTTCGTCTTCTAAAGCAGTAGAAGTTGCAGTTCTAATCATATCTCCAACATCATAGAGAATTGTTCCAGGCATTACAGTGTCTAAGTCAATTACACAGAGAGCTTCTTTTTCATCATTGCTAAATAATATGTTATTAATTTTAGTATCGTTATGGGTAACGCTAATTTTTAAAGATCCTTCTTTATAAAAATTATGAATTCTAAGACTTCTTTGCTTATTGTCTAATAAAAATTGAATTTCTTTCTCAACAAAAGCTACTCTTTTATACTTATCGTCTTTAATTGCACTTTCTAATTGATCGTACCTCACTTGCATGTTATGGAAATCGACTATTGTTTCATATAGGGTGTCACCATTAAAATCAGATAGTTGCTTTTGGAAGTTTCCAACAGCTTTGCCAAGAAGGTAAGCTTGATTGATGGTATTTACTTTTAGAAAAGTTTTAACGTTGTCTATATATTTATAAGTTCTCCAGTATTCGTCCTTTTCTTCATCATAATAAAGAATGTTACCATCTTTTGTTTTAACAACATTTAAGCATCTTCTTTCTGCGTTATCTTCATTTTTTACTTTTTCTTGTATGTGAGAAGTAACTCTTTCAATATTGCTCATTACCTGTCTAGGTTTTTGAAAAACAAATTTGTTTATTTTTTGATGAGTATATTTTTCAATTTTTCCATTATTTTCAACAGTAGATATGTATGTTGAATTGATATGGCCTTCTTTATTAGCTTTTACTTTAATTAATTTGCCTTTGATGCAAAAATTGTTAAAGACTTTTTCAAAATTCATATGTTTCTCCTA
>CAZHNE010000077.1:0-4643 GCA_964533775.1 uncultured Spirochaetaceae bacterium
GTTACATAAATTGTAGTAGCTTTTAAATCAATATGCAATCGCTTTAACTCTGATCTTAGTTTCATACGAAGCTTTGCATCTAAGTTAGAAAGGGGTTCATCAAAAAGGAATATATCAGGTTCAGTAACTACCATACGAGCTACAGCAACCCTTTGTTGTTGACCACCACTAAGTTCGTGTGGATACCTGTCATCATAACCTTCCAAACCTACAACCTTAAGAATTTTTTCAATTCTTTGAGCTAATTCAGATTCAGAATGATGATGTTTTCTAAGTCCGAAAGCAATATTTTCCCTTACCTTCATATGTGGCCAAAGAGCATAGTTTTGGAATACTAATCCAAGACCTCTTTGCCCTGATGGCACATCAATTAATTTTTCACTAGAAAATATACATCTATCATCAATATATATTTCGCCCTCTGCAGGTTCCTCAAGACCTGCAAAACATCTAAGAGTAGTAGTCTTACCACAGCCAGAGGGGCCTAAAAGTGTGATAAACTCGTGTTCTTTAATTTCTAAATTCAAATTATTGACTGCTACTACATCTCCGAATCTCTTAACAACATTTTTAAAAGTTATTGTACTCATAATATTTTACTCCGTCCTACAGTTCAATTTTACCGCCGATGCGGTTTAGTATCACGTGTCCACTGACTACGATGAAAATGATTACCAACATAAGTGCATATGCGTGTTGAACAAACTCCTGCGATTGATATCTAAAGATGATAGATGTCATCAATGGATTCTTTGGTGTAACTAACAACACAATAATATCTAAGGCACGCATTGTGGTAATAAAAGTTAACAACATTGCTGAGAGAATTCCTGATTTAGAAAGTGGCATAACTATACGAGTAAACCGTTTTCTCCATCCAATATTATGAACAACTCCAACCTCTTCAAGGGTGGGATCAATTTGGTGCATTGCTGAAATACCAGAACTCGTTGAGAATGGTAAGTACTTAACTGTACAGGTAAGAACTAACAGTGCAAATGTTCCATACAATGCGGGCATTGGTCCCCAAGATCTGGCAAACATTGTGAGGAAAATACCTCCGAATGCAATACCTGGGATCATGTAAGGAATAAAGGAAATACTTTGTAACCAACGAGAGAAAGCATATTTTCTGTTTCTTACTACAGTATAACCAATTAATATTCCAACTACTCCACTAATTAGCGCTGTAATTATAGCTAATGAAAGAGAGTTTTTAATTGAACCAAGAATATAAGGATTTCTGAAAATTCCAGGTTGTCCTTCTGCTATTGTTTTAACTCCTTCACCTATCCAATAATGAAGAGTGAGGTTATCAAAACCGTATTGTCCATCATGTAACATTAATGATTGCCATCCGAGAAGGAATAAAGGTGCAAATACAAAAAGAACAATAAATAGAATAACAGCGGCTGTAACTGGTTTACGCCATTTTCCTAAACTTTGTGGTTTTTTGGAACTACCCTTACCTTCAACAGTTACAAAACGCTTTCGAGAACCAATAAGTTTTTGGTTAGTAATTACTAATACTACTGTAACCAAAATTAACATAAGCGACATTACATACCCTTCTCCAAATAGTTGATTGTGCATAGAAGAGTAAATACGAGTAGAAAGAGTGTAATATCTTACGGGAAGCCCTAAAATTGATTGGGTTGTAAATTCTCCTAATCCTTTACTAAAAGTTAAAATAAAGGCAGATCCTAGAGCTGGTAACGAAATAGGGAAAGTTATTTTCCTTAAAATTTCCCCTCTACTTGCACCCATTATCTCTGCACTTTCTTCAAGACGAGAGTCTATATTTGAAAGTACACCACGCATAAGAATAAACGTATATGGTATATAGTGGACACCTAACGATATAATGATAGGAAGATACCCATATGCAAGCCATTCAGGAGCGTTTATTCCGAAAAAGTAGTTTAGTAACCCTGGTGTGCCTCCAAAACGTTCACACTTAAATACCATAATCCAAGCAAGTGCAATCGTCCATGAAGGAGCGATATAAGGGATAACCAAAACAACTGAAAAAAATCTTTTAAAAGGAATATCTGTTCTTACTACTACATAAGCAAGTAAAGAACCTAGCACTAAAGATAGCGCAGTCATTCCAAGAGCAATAGATAAACTGTGTAAGCCCGGTTTATACAATAATGATGTAGATAGCTTACTAAAAAGCACCCGAGCCCAATAAAAGAGTGTGAAAGTTCCTTCCCTTGCCCCTGGTACCAAACGTGATCCAGAAGAGTCAAAAAGGAATGAATTCACGACAATAAAAAAGAGCGGAATCACAACTAAAAAGAACAAGAGAACGAGAAATACTATTCCCCATAACTTCTCAGGACTACGCCCTAATTTTTTCAAGCGATACATTAATAATTTCATAAATTCACCAACCCGTTAGTATATTGCCGGCATAAAGCCGGCGTTAATTAATTAAAATGTCATCCAGAAGTCTCTTACTGGTAGACCGTAGTCATAGATAAAGTCGTAATCTAAGAACCAAGTAAAATCTCTTAGTTGGTCTAAGTGAATATCACCTTCAGGTGCTACATCACTTCTAGAGGACCAGCCACCAGGAACGTTAAATGGTCTCATACCACCGCCACCATCACTATCGCCGAGAAGATAACGAATAAGTAGTTTTGCAGCATTAGGATGTGGGGCATTAGCAGCCATTACTAAGTGGTTAGACTTTGTAATACCAATCTTTGGTTCCATTTCCCAAGCAATACCTAATTTAGCACCTTTAGATTCATTGTAGCGAATCTTAGATGAAGCTACACTTAGTGTTAATGGAGGATCTGACTGTCCAGCAGCGCCTACTGCCATAGCAGCATCACCATCTGAGGAAGTTAGAACGATTCCATTTTCAATTAATCTCTTGATGAATTCTTGTCCAGCATTATCAATACCAGAACTTAATTTGATCTTTTCACCAAATTCTTTTTCATAAGCTTTTGCCATCTCGTCTGAATACTTTACAATAGTTTGTAATAGATTCAAGTTTTCTTCTGTTAACATAGGGTCTTTCATTTGGACTTTACCATACCATTCAGGTCTAGTAAGATCCCAAAGATTGTCAACAGGAGGGCCACTAGGATAAATTTCTGTGTTATAGAATACAACTTTTGATTCAACAGAATGCACTAGTAATGGTCTTTGGAAATCTTGTGCAATTGCTTCATCCGCTGGTACACCATCAATTAAAACTGATGGAACATAGTTTTTTACATAACCCTTAGGCATCAATTCATTTAATAAAGTTGTTCCGTTTGCGAGCATAAGAACATCGGCGTTGTAAACACCAGCGTTCTGTTCACGAGTTATCTTGTCAATTTGCTCTACATCACCCATATCGATAGCTTCTACATCAATACCTGGGTACATTTTGTAGAAATCTTCAAGGGCGTCATAAATTCTTGAAGAAAGTGAATAAAGAACAACTTTACCTTCTTTCTTTGCCGCTTCGTAAATTGCATCCCAGTCTTCATCGACTGAGCTAATTTGTGCATCTTCTACAGTTAATAGTTCTTCTTGTGAGCCAGCTGCCCATACTAAACTAAATGAAAAGATCACCAATAAAAACATAATTACCTTTTTCATACAAATTCCTCCGTTTTTGTTTATATTCATTATATGCACAGTTTATTTCACAAGTCAAATTATTTGTAACAAATATATCATTTTATCTATTTTGGACAGTTTTTGTTCTGTACAAACGCGAATAACCCATGTAATATGGGTGCATAAATAAAGGTGTGATAGCAAATTAATCTATCTTTTAATATTTACAGGAGCAAAAAATGAAACACTATGATGTTCTCCATATTGGGAACTACACTAAAGACACAATCATAACAAAAGGCGTTAAATCCTACGTAGATGGCGGAGGGTTTAATTATGGGGCAAGGGCAACTGTTTCTTTCATGGACACTGTTGCAGTGCTAACAAAGCTTTCTAAAGAAGACAGTCATGTTATTGATACTTTAAAAAGTTATAACATCGATACCTACCCAATTTATGGTGAACACTCAACTAATCTTACAATGGATTACCAAACAGATAACCCAGATGAAAGGGAAATGACTATTACAGAAGTAGCTGATTCATTTCGAATTGAAGATTTAGAAGGACTTACAGCTGATGCTTATATTCTTGCTCCTTCTATCAAAGGAGAAGTTCCTCAAGAGTTTATAGAGCATCTTGCAAAAACAGGATCTCTTCTTTCAATTGATGCACAAGGATTTATAAGAATTCTTGATGACTCTCATGTCGTTTATACTCCTTGGGTTGAAGCAGAAGAAACTTTCCCATTAGTTAGTATTTTAAAAGTTGATATTGCTGAAGCTGAATTTATAACAGGGTTTTCTAATAGATATAAAGCAATCATTAAACTGCATGAAATGGGAGCTAAAGAAACTATTCTTACCTATAGAGATGGCGTTCTTGTTTACGATGGAGAGCAAATGTTTGAAGAAAAGTTTAAGCCTAAAAACCTTAGTGGCAGAAGTGGTAGAGGGGATACATGTATTTCTACTTATACCGCTTGTAGACTTACCCAGTCTCCCGAAAAAGCTTTATTGTGGACTGCAGCTCTAACAACATTAAAGCTTGAAACCCCTGGTCCTTTTGATCTTACT
>CAZHNE010000077.1:4743-8317 GCA_964533775.1 uncultured Spirochaetaceae bacterium
GCAATTAATACCATAGAAACATCACGCCAATGGAATAGGTTAATTGCAACTTGGAATAACATACCAATACCACCAGCACCAACCATACCAAGAACTGTTGATTCACGGATATTAATATCCCAACGAAGAATCGTTACAGCCCAGAAAGTAGGAAGTACTTGAGGTACTATTGCATAAGCGAGAACATGTCCCTTTGATGCACCAGTAGCTTGTAAAGCTTCAATTTGTCCCCAATCCATTTCTTCTATACTCTCACCAATAAGTTTACTTAAAAACCCAATTGCTCTAAATACAATTGCGAAAACACCAGCCATAGGTCCTGGTCCAACTATAGCTACAAATAATAACGCCCAAATCATTGTATTAATAGATCTTGATGCTACGATAATAACACGAGCTATAGCAAGCGTAATCTTGTTAGGAGAAACGTTATAAGCTCCTAAATAAGCTATTGGCAATGATATAATAACAGCTATAACAGTACCAACAGATGCGATGTTAACCGTCTCTAAAAGAGCAGGTAATATCTCAGGGATAGCTCCTGGGTTAGGAGGTATCATTCTCCCTAACATATCTTTAATTTCAATGGGAGCAGACCAAACCCATGGCCAATAAATGTCTAGAGCCTTGAGCGTCCAAACAAAAATTACAACTATAACAAAATAAGAGGTATAGCGTACAATCTTTTCTTTTGTCGTATAACGTTGCCAATCATAGGATTCTTTTTTTCCAAAATCTTTAAGAGGTCCAGATGTTAAATTACTCATTTTGTAAACCTCCTTAATTTAGAACTAATAGTTTCTACAACTAAAATAACAGCTATCATAACTAATAGAATTGCCGATGCTGTACCATAGTCATATCTTCCAAATGCTGAGTTAAGAGTATTACCAATACCACCAGCCCCTACAAGTCCAATAACCGTTGAAGCCCTTAAGTTAATATCAAATTGATATAGTGTTAATCCTATCAAACGCGGTTTAATTTGTGGAAATACTGCATATGCTAAAATAGAGAAATATCCAGCACCAGTTGAACGAAGTGCTTCGATTTGACCAAAGTCAATTTCTTCGACATCTTCAGCAATTAGTTTTCCAACAAACCCTACTGTAGTTACTATTAAAGTAAGAATCCCAGCAAAAGCACCAAAGCCAACAGCTTTTACAAAAAGAACACCTAAAACTATTGCATGTAAACTTCTTGTTATAATAATCACAGCTCGACCAAACACATAAACAGGTTTAATAACGATATTTTTTGCTGCCATTAATCCAAAAGGAATACTTAATAGAACTCCTAAAATAGTTGCTAATACAGTAATTTGTATGCTTTCAATAAACCCAGTGACAATTAACCATCCTCTTGCTGCAAAGTTAGGTGGAAAAGCACTAGCGAATATTTGTTGAGCTCGTGGAATACCACGAAGGACACGGTCGAAATCCAAGCTTAAAGTGCCAAATGCATAGATCAAATATGCAATTATAAGCGCATAAAACCCGTAGCGTAACCAAGGATTTTCTATAAAGCTTTTCTTTTTCCACTTGTATAAATGATCATCAGATACTGTGGATTTTTTTTCTTTCATCATTTTTCTGACTCCGCTTTTTGCTCCTCATAATCATCAATCTCACTCTTACCAGTGTATATAAGCTCTAGTTGTTCATGAGTTAATTCTTCTGGACTTCCATCAAATACCATAACTCCATTTCTAAGGCCTACTATACGGGATGAATAAAACTTAGCTTGATCAACGTTATGCAAGTTCATTAAAACTGGTAATTCTAACTCTTCTGCCAAGTTTGCAACAAGTTCCATAATAAGTTCAGATGTCTTTGGGTCAAGAGAAGCTGTTGGTTCATCAGCTAGCAAAATTCTTGGATCTTGCATTAATGCTCTAGCAACACCTACTCTTTGACGCTCACCACCTGAAAGTTCATCACTTCGTTTATTTATGTATTGATCTAAACCCACTCTTTTAAGCAAATGGTAAGCTTTATCTACATCTTCTGATGGGAATTTTCTGAAAACACCTTTGAAGAAGGAAACGTAACCAAGTCTCCCTGAGAGAACATTTTCCATTACAGTTAAACGATCTACAAGATTATAACCTTGGAAAATCATACCAATTTTTCTTCTAGCATGTTGTAACTTTTTTCCCTTTAGTTTTAATAAATCTTCACCTTCAAATAAAATCTCACCGGAGTCAGCGGTGATAAGTCTATTGATACAACGTAGCATGGTACTTTTACCAGCCCCAGAAGATCCTATAATAGCAGTTAGTTTCTGATCCCCTGTTGAAAAGTTTAACCCTTTTAATACAGCTTCTCCAGTACCATAGCTTTTTACTAAGTTCTTTATTTCTAGCATATATCCTCACTCGTGTTCACAAAGAATGTATCAAGAATACCGAATCATATTGTTGAACACCAATGTAAAAATTGTTTTCTAAGTTCTACCCCGCTTAGAATCGGTTAACATATTACTTCAGGTTTTAACAAACTCTGTGTTTAAAACATTATTAATTAATCATATTTAGAACCGATGTCGCACAACATCGGTTCTAGTCTTTTATTCAATATTTAAAATATTACTTTAAACCTTCGAATGTGTATTTTACACCATTCATTTCATTAATCTTTCTTAAAGCTGCCCAGTTATCTTTGTAGTTAATTTCAATGAAACCATCTTGTTGGAATTCATCACCTAAAGGTGTGCCAGCAAATGGGAATGAGAAGAATGCTTCCTTAATTTTTGCTACTAAATCAGGATGTAAGTCATGAGCATGTCCATAGGAAGTGGTTGGGAAACGATCTGTTTCATAAATAATTCTAATATCTTTATGATCAAATAAATTTCTTTCTGCCATTCTATCTACAACTTCAGAAGCAACAGGAGCTGCATCATAGTCTTTTGCTACAACACCAAGAGCTGAGTTTTCATGACTACCTGAATATTCAATTTTGTAATCTACACCAGGAGTTATGCCTAAATCTGGGAATAAAGCCATTGGAGCCATATTACCGGAGTTAGAAGTAGGAGTTGTATGTGCTACTCTCTTACCTTTTAGATCTTTAAGTTCATAAATATCACTTTCTGCATGTACATAAACTTGAAGAGTATAACCAAATTGTCCGTCATCTCCACCCATAATTGCAAATGGAATATAACCTGCTAGGTTTACTGCAAAGTTTGTTGGTCCTGTAGATATTCCAGCTATGTGTAGACGTCCAGCACGCATTGCTTCAACTTGTGCAGCATATGAGTCAACTGAGAAGAATCTAACTTTTTTACCAGTTACTTTTGCAAGGTGGTCCAAGAAGGGTTGCCACATGTCTTGATAAATTGCAGGGTCTTCAACAGGTGTGTATGCAAAGATAAGAGTATCAGGGTCAGCCCATTTACTTTTGTCTTTTGGAAGGTCAGCAACAAGGTCATAGTTCTCATCACAATATAGTTCATTGAGTAGACCTCTGTTAGTACATGTATCTACAACTTCCTCTTCTTGAGCACCAGCTGCAAAGACAGATGTTACAGTAAATACTGATAACATTAAAACGAATAAAAACTTTTTCAT
>CAZHNE010000078.1:0-7994 GCA_964533775.1 uncultured Spirochaetaceae bacterium
ATATTATCAATGATTGTGGTTATTCAAAGTATCATATTTCCAGGTTATTTAAAAATTATATGAACTGCACAATAATGCAATATTTGTTGCAGCAAAGAATAAATAAAGCAAAACAAATGTTAAAAGATACTCATAATACGATAAAAGAAATTTCTAGTTCAGTGGGATATAGTGACCCAAATTATTTTAGTTTGATATTTAAGAGAGAAGAAGGTATAAGTCCTATGCAATATAGAGCAGCAAATAGGTAAGTCTATAATATATTGCTTTTTTAGCAATATCTTATAGTTTCTAAGCAAAATGCTATAGAGCGTGATTGTAAAACCTACCTTATAATTTAATTAAATTTAGGAGGAACTTTATGTTTAAAAAAGTTTTATTAATCACAATTACTTTAATTTTAAGTAGTTCAATGTTATTCGCTCAAGGAAGTGGTGAACAATCTAATGCTGATGGTGGCCCAGAAAAAGTATATACTATGCAAATAGCTCATGCTCAGCCAACAACAAACCCTCGTCATATTTCATTACAATATTTTAAAGAAATTGTTGAAGAAAGAAGTAATGGTGCAATTAAAGTTGAATTGTATCCATCTGGTCAGTTAGGTACTGAAAAAGAAATGCTAGAACAAGTATGTACTGGTGTTATTCAAGGAATGAGAGGCGGACAAATGGATTTTGTTCCAAAATTATTAGTATTTACTCTTCCTTTCCTATGTGAAACTAGCGAACAAGTAACTCGTTTAATGAACAGTGAATTAGCTAAAGAAATTGGTGCCTCAAGCAAAAAAGATGGTGCTCTAATTTTAGGTTTAGGTGATGCTGGTGGATTTAGACAATATTCAAATAACGTAAGACCTATTAAAACTCCAGCAGATTTAAAAGGTTTAAAAATGCGTTCAAACGGTATGGATACTATTGATAAAACATTTCAAGCATTAGGTGCTTCAGTTGTATCAGTTCCTTATTCAGATCTTTATATGGCACTTAAAACAGGTGTTTCTGATGGTCAAGAAAATCCATGGGTTAATGTTGAAGGCATGAAATTCTACGAAGTACAAAAATATTTCACAGTATTAAATTACCAATTCCACCCAGATCCATTCTACGTAAATTTAGACTGGTATAATAGTTTACCTGCAGAACATCAAGCTATTTTAGCTGATGCTACTAAAGATATGATGGAAGTTAATAACCAAGCTATTGCTGATAACCAAGCAAAAGCAAGAAGCGTTGTTGAAGCAAATTGTGAAATTTACACACCAACAAAAGCTGAATTACAAGCATTTAAAGATGCAACTCAAGTAGTTTACCAACAATATATTGATGGCGGTATCTTAACTCAATCAGAGTTAGATCAAATGAGAGCTATTGTAAACGGTAATTAATAAATATTAATAACTATGATAATAAACCGGCCCATTATGGGTCGGCTTGTTAATAACTGGAGGTGTATTATTTTTACTTTAAAAAATATTGCGAAAAATATTTATAAAACATATGTAGCCATTGGAATAGTAGCTGTAGCTCTTATTGCACTTTGTGTAATATACGCAGTTATTGCTAGATACTTTTTTGGTATATCTTATCTCTTTCTTGAAGAGTTTATTACAACTGTATTTGCGTTTACTACATTTTGGGGAATTGGTATTTGTGTAATGGAGGATGAGCATGTATCTATTAATTCGATATATGAAAAATTCACTCCAAAATTTAAAGTATTTGCAACGATATTTAACTTTGTAGTAATGATTGTTGTAGATCTAACTATGATAAAATATGGTTATTTGTATATGCAAAAATTTGGCAATCAATTATCAATGGGAATGTCCATTCCAATGAAGTATATGTATGGAATTATACCGTTAGGTTGTTTTATTGCATTAATTACTATGATAGTAAAACTTGTGGAATATATAACCAGTTTAAAAACTAAGGAGTAGAAAATGGCAATTGTATTTTTGCTAGCATTTTTAATTGCTTTTGCACTAATGGGAACTCCTTTAGCTTTTGCTATTGGTGCTTCATGTATGAGTTTTATCCAATCTTACAACCCTAATTTTATGCAAATGATGCCTCAAAGAGTTTGGGGTGGAGTATTCTCATTTGTAATGGTTGCTATGCCTTTATTTATGCTAGCTGGTGAATTGATGAATACAGGAGGAATAACAAAAAGAATTGTTGATTTTTCGATGTATTTGGTTAGGCCAGTTAATGGTGGTTTAGGCGAAGTAAATATTATTGCTTCAATGATTTTTGGTGGTATTTCGGGATCATCTGTTGCTGATACTTCAGCTTTAGGATCTATTTTAATCCCAGCAATGGAAAAAGAAGGCTATTCTAAAAAGTTTTCAGCAGGTGTTACTGTAGCATCTTCTACAATGGGAATGATAATTCCACCTTCTGTTCCTATGATTGTTTATGCAATGGCCTCTGGGGCCTCAATTGGCAAATTATTCATAGCAGGACTAGTTCCTGGAGTACTAATAGGAGCATCTCAATTGATAACTGTTTACGTTATTTCAGTTAAACGTGGTTATCATCCAAAGAAAAAACCTTTTGATAAAAAAGATTTTATTCACACAATGATATACGGCATACCTGCTATGTTAATGCCGGTTGTAATTGTTTTGTTTGTATCTTTTGGTATTTGTACTGCAAGTGAGTCAGCTGGTATTGCTGTTTTTTATTCATTAATAGTTGGTTTCTTTTTGTACAAAGAGTTGACAGTTAAAGATGTAATCAATGCACTTAGAAAAACTTTACTTTCATCTTCAGCTATTATGTTAATTATTGGATTTACCACTATATTTACTTGGTTATTAACAATGGCAAATATCCCAGCTCAAATTGCGTCATTCTTTTTATCAATGGATTTACCAGTTTGGGGATACGCACTAATTTTTGATGCCCTTATTTTAATAATAGGAGCATTTATCGATGTTACTCCTGCCATTTTATTATTAACACCTATTCTTCTTCCTATTATGGAGTCAGTTGGAATATCCTCATTACAATTTGGTGCTATGTTAATTACTGGTTTAGCTATAGGCTTAGTAACTCCACCAGTTGGTATGTGCTTAAATGCTTGTACTAAGATTAATAAAATGTCAATTATAGAAATATTTAAAGGGGCTTTACCTCTAATTATTTGTAATGTAATTGTACTACTATTAATTAGTTTGGTACCTTCTGTAACAACTTACTTACCTTCATTAATTTCGTATTAATTTGTTTAAAATCTGAAAAATAAATATTTAAAGTATAGGACTGTAACCACAGTCCTATTGCTATATTTAGTTTATACATATTATTAAACTCGAAATAGAGTAAATAATGTGTTACCCCCACCCACCTACATAAAGGGTGGGTTTAATTTGTTTTATAGCCTATAAAAAGTAACCATTTTTATTTTAATGACGCTTTCATTTACTATCCTCATTCTTTTCCTTTGTTAAGATACTTTAAATTTTTGTAGATTATCTATTTAAACCTTTTTATTACTTGATGCGATAAATATTAAAAAAACATCAAGTATTATTAATATCTGTAGTACAATAAAATCAAGTTTAAGAATAAAGGAGAAAGTGAAAAATGAAAAAGTTTATTAATGCAGTAGTATACAAACATGATACAGCAAATGAAATATTAGTAGAGAATGGGAAGATATTAGATATTGGAACTAACCTCCAGAATGTAGAAGAAGTTATTGATTTAAAAGGTAAACTTGTAGTTCCGCCTTATGTGGACCCACATCTTCACTTAGATTACGCTTACACATTATCACAATTGGGAAAAGTAGGTGCGGGATCTGGAACACTATTTGAAGCTATTGAACTTTGGCCTAAATTTAAAAAAACAATGACAAAAGAAAGTGTAAAAGCATTAGCAATAAAAGCAGTTAAAGATGAAGTATCTAGAGGTGTTCAATATATAAGGACACACGTTGATGTTACAGATCCTTCCTTTACTGGTTTAAAGGCTATATTGGAATTAAAAGAAGAGTTAAGACACATTGTAGATATTCAAATAGTAGCATTCCCTCAACAAGGAATGTACACTTATAAAGGAGGAAGAGATCTTGTTGAAGAAGCTTTGAAAATGGGAGCAGATGTAGTAGGAGGTATTCCTCATTACGAACCTGCTAGAGAGTTTGGAGAAAAATCTATTCATGATATTGTGGAGCTTGGTTTAAAGTATGATAAATTAATAGATGTGCATTGTGATGAAACCGACGATCCACATTCCAGATTTGTAGAACTTTTAAATGCTCTCACCCTAATGGAAGAATACGGAGAAAAAACCACTGCCAGCCACACTTGCTCCTTTGGTTCAGCTAATGACTCATATGCCTTTAGGATGATGGATTTATTTAGAAAAAGCAATTTAAACTTTATAGCCTGTCCAACTGAAAACGCTTATCTACAAGGGAGACAAGACACTTATCCAAAACGTAGAGGTTTAACAAGAGTTAAAGAATTTATTGAGTTAGGAATAAACGTAGCTTTTGCACAAGATTCAATAAATGACCCTTGGTATCCAATGGGTAATGGAAACATGATGAATATTTTAGATAATGGAATTCATTTAGCTCAAATAATGTCTCCAAAGGACATAGAAACAAATTTAGATTTAATAACCTACAATGGAGCAAGGTGTATGAATCTACAAGATAAATATGGCCTAAAAAAAGGAAATGATGCAAACTTTATAATATTGGATGGAGAGAGTTCTTTTGATGTTATTAGAAACAGAGCTAGAGTTAAAGCTTCTATTAGAAAAGGTGAATACTTGTTTAAAGAAAAGAAACTTGAATATGATGTAATGCTACAGCTTTAAATTAGATAAAGTTTTCTTTAAATTTATAATAAACTGGTCCCCATAACTAGGACACCATAAAAAACTTAATCTTCTAGAGAATATCATATTGAACCATATTTTTACAGAGGTTTAGTTGTGGTATACTTAACCTCAATGGAGATTCTTATGGGAAAAAGATATTTTACTGAAGCAGAAGTAAATGAATTAAGAGAAAATCAATATGTAAAAAAAGTAAGTAAGAAGTCTATTAAATATACAGTAGAATTCAAACAGCTTTTTTGGCAAAAATATACAGCTGGTCAATCGCCAAATGATATATTGGAAGAATTAGGATTTAATCTAAATATTCTTAATAGAGAAAGAATATATGGATTAACAAATAACATAAAAAAACAGGCTAAGCGTCTTGAAGGTTTTGCTGATCAAAGAGCTATTAATTCAGGCAGGCCAGCAAGGACTCCAAAGTCAATTGAAGAAAGGGTGAGAGCTCAAGATTTAGAAATCAGAAAGCTCAACCAGAAAGTAGAGTTTCTAAAAAAAAACATCTTTCTAGAGGAACAATATATTCGGTCTCAACAGCAACAAAAAGGAGGAAAAAAGAATATATCCAAGAGCAAATAGCAGATCCAGATAATCTAATTACTATTATGGAACTATGTGAAATAGCTGGAGTATCGCGCTCAGGTTATTACAAATGGCTAAGTACTAAAGAAGCCCGTAGTAGACGAGAGACTCAAGACAGGAAGGACTTTCAACTAATATTGGATGTTTATAACTATAGAGGCTACGCTAAAGGCTCTAGGTCTATTTATATGCATTTAAGAGCACGAGGACACATAATGAATAGGAAGAAGATTCAAAGATTAATGAATAAGTATTCTTTATTCTGCCCTATTAGAAAAGCTAATCCATATAGAAGAATGCAGAAAGCAACAAAGGCAAGCACTTATACCAATAATAAGGCCCAACGTAAATGGAAAAATTTTGCACCAGGTCAAATGATACAAACAGATATTACATATACCTTTTTTAGTGAAAACAATAGCCAAAAAGCTTATCTTTCAACTATGAGAGATGCTTGTACAAAAGAGATATTATCATATGTTCTTTCTGACAATCTTAAAGAAAATTTTGTTCTTGAAACTGTTGATAATTTAATTAAAAACCATGGTAGTCAATTAAGCAAAAACGTAATCTTACACAGTGACCAAGGAGTACATTACTCTGCATTAGAGTATGTGAGAAAGTTAAAGAAACTTAATATTAAACGCTCCATGAGTCGCCGAGGGAATTGCTGGGATAATGCGCCGCAAGAAAGCTTTTTTGGACACATGAAAGATGAGATAGATATTAGCAAATGTAAGACTTTTGAAGACCTAAAACTCTGTATAGACGATTACATGGATTATTATAATAATGACAGATATCAATGGGAGTTATGTAAGATGACACCTAATGAATATAACAAGTATCTTAGAAAAGGAAATTACATTATTTCTAAAAAAGATAAAGGAGAAGTTAAAGTTGCTTAGAAAACAACCTCAACTTCTAGGAAAATATGATAAAAGGATTAAGTTTTTTTAATTTTGTCCTTGAAGTGGGGTCCACTTCAAATAATAAGTTAGGATTATTAAAAAAATTACTAATAAAATGAATTAAAATAATCATTTGATGAGGAGCTTATGTTTAAACAAATTATTGCCCCAGTTGTAATAACACTCATATTAATACTTATTATGATTGTTTATTTTGTTGCTTTAGTAGCTATTCGTAGCATACTTCCATCAATTGTAATCATATTTATAGGGGCCTTTATCTTCCTAGGTATTGGTGTTTCTATAATTAATTTGGTTGAAAGAATTAAAGAAATTAAAAAAGGAGAAACGGATGATCTTAGTAAATACTGATTATATTTCTAATAAAGAAATTGAAACATTGTCTATTGTAAAAGGAAGTACTATTCAATCTAAAAATGTGGGCAGAGACATTACCCAAGCTTTTAAAACTTTAGTAGGAGGAGAATTAATAGCTTATAACGATATGATGAATGATGCTCGAGCTCTTGCAACAAAAAGAATGTGCCAAGAAGCTGAAGAATTAGGAGCTGATGCTATTATTAATATTCGTTACGCTTCATCTGCCATAATGCAAGGAGCTGCTGAGGTTATAGTCTATGGAACAGCAGTAAAAATAATAAATAAGAAGTAATTCAACAACTTTTTGATATAATTCTAGTTACTGTAACAAACAAAGAGCCTATAAGACTAAGTGATGTGTTTTAAGCAACTTTTGCTTACATAATATTATGTTTGTAAATTTAGTTTTTACTAAACCCCACTTAACTAAATTGTTGTGTATCTATATAAAGCATGCAATAATATTTATACAATAACAATCTGGAGGTTATGGAATGAAAAAAATATTATTTATTAGTTTATCAATATTTATTGTTGCTAATTTTGTTAGTTGTGAACTTTTCTCATTCTCTTCTATAAAAGATACCCATGATCAAAACTTCTATGGTCTGACTGGCGAATGGGAGGAAGATTCGCATCAAACTTTAAAATACCGTGAGGATGGACATACTATTATGATGAGTCGTGGTATAGGAGGTAGAAAATTAACTGAAGCATAAGCTGCAGATTTGATACCTGAAACAGGGTTTACTCTTAAATTAGATGGTAGTCCTGTTGAGGAAAAAGCTGGTATGACAGTTAAAAAACTAGGGTTTACTGGTTATCATGTTGTGCAGTATTTTAAAGTAATAAAGATGGAAAGGGGAGCACATATATTATACGGAGAAACTGATTTAAAGTTAGAAAATAACGTTCGTAAAAACACTGTTTATCTTACAATTGAGTAATAAAGCTTAATAAAGGTATTGTTAACAACAATGAGTGTGCTTTTATTTGAAATTAATAGATTTTGCTGAACCTTGTAGCAAGCAACAATCAAGGATTATTAAATATACTTATTCCTTTTTAAGTAAATCAAGAAACAAGCTTCAGTGAATACTTGTTTCTTGACTATAGATTTATCTAGTTGCTCCGAATATTAGTAAGAAAACTCCAACTGCTCCTATAAGGAGTGAAAAATATAATGCTACTTTTGCAGCTGTCTCATCTGACATTTTTTTACCAAGTTTTAATTTAATAATCTTTATAAGCCCAGGGG
>CAZHNE010000079.1:0-5763 GCA_964533775.1 uncultured Spirochaetaceae bacterium
AAAAAAGAGCTCTTTCGAGCTCCTAAAAATAAATATATTTTGTAAATTATTGTAATAATAGTAAAGAGAATACTAATGTAAACAGAGCTACTGTTTCAACAATACCAATTACAATAAAGTAGTTTGCTGTACCTTTTCCAGTTTCAGCTAAAGCATCACAAGCATTAGCACTAGTTTTTCCTTGCATAAATGCAGATAGACCAATTGCCATACCACCGAAAACACCAACACCTAATGCTAAGATTGGGGATGCACCAGCAGCTAAAGCACTGCTAATAAAGTTCATTAGCAAAAAGCCATAAATTGTTTGTGTTAGAGGAGCACCAGCAAAAGCAACCATAATAAATGGAGCTGGTTTACCATTAGCGTAACACTTTTTCCATCCACCTACTGCAGCTTGAGCAGCAACACCTGCACCTAAAGCAGAACCCATTGCTGAAACAGCTAAAGCACAAGCTAAACCAATAAAACCTAAACTATTCATTTTAATCTCCTTAGTTGTATGTATACAAACTATTTAACATTTTCATTTACCGTTTCTGTAAACGGTTCATATTCAATCCCTGACCACTCCATTCCAAGTTGCCCAGAAAATTCTAATAAATTTAATCTAACACCGTGAACGATGACAGATAAAAGTCCCATAACTAAATTCAAAGAGTGTCCAATAATTAAAATAAGTATTGCCACTATAGTTGTTACACCACCCATTAAAGGTGCTGCCATTGAGTTAAAACTTTGTGCTATTGCAAGAGTTGCTAACCCAACTGCAAATAAACGAATATAACTCATAAGGTTTGAGAAACAACTAATTGTATCTAAGAATGTAGTAAATATACCACCTAGACCTTCTTTTAAACCTTTTACAAAAGGTTGTCCTGGTTTTTGAGCTCCAAAAACTATAACTAAAACAAAGCCTAACCCTATTACAGGGAAAACAATTGAATAGTTAAGAGGAGCTTGAATAACTAAATTTAATACTACAAAGTATAAAATTAATATATCCATAGTCCAACCAATATCGGCTATAAAAGAAATGTCTTTTTTGCTAACTTTTCTTACGATGTTTATAACTTCAGCTAAGACTAATTGAATTGTTCCTAAAATAAAACAGAACTGCATCATATTGTCTTGAGTAGCTTTAGAAGTTAAATCAAAAGATGTTGGGAAGTTAGTAATACTTGGAATTACTAAATGCCTTAATGGCGTGTTAACTAAAATAGCTCCAGAACCAAACCAAGTTCCTGTTAAAGAACCCCATATGATCGTAGCTATAGAGAGAACATATAACAACATATTTGCTGTTGTTACTTTTTTAGTTTTCACATGCATCCCAATACCGATTAGTAAAAATACTGACCCGTATCCCGCATCTCCGATAATCATCGCAAAGAACAGTGTAAAGAACATTAAAAACCATAGTGAAATATCACCTTCATGATACCCAGGAACTGTTCCTAAAATATCAAAAAGTGGTTTAATAATTCCAACACCCTTCTTATATTCAACTAAAGTTGGAGGAGTATCACTCTCATTTGGATCTTCACTCATATATCCCCAACTGTTTTTCTTAGCAACTTTTTCAAACTTTTCAAATTTTGTCTCAGGAATAAACCCAGTGATATAAACCAAGTTATCATCATCATGTGTGGTATTAGATACCTCATCAAAATGAATTTCCATTTCTCTTTTTTTAATAAAATGAGTATAACAATCTAAATATTTGTATTTGTTATCTAAGAAACTTTGTATGTCATCAACTCTTTTCTTGTTTAACTCAACCCTTTTTTTGATTTCATTTAAACTAACTTGTGGTAATTCAAATAACTTAGCAGGAAAAGAAGGATCGAGCCTTTTATTAATCACAGCAATAGCATTTTGCTTATCTACTGGTTCTAATTTAATATACTCAACATCTTTATCAATTGATGCTAATTCTTTTTTACCTAAAGTATAAAAATAAAGTTTGACTCCGTTTTTTCTTAACTTTTTTATATCATCAGGATTAAAGTTACCCCAATTTTTAATTCGATCTATAGTTAAATTATCTTTAACTATACTTTCATTTAATATTTTTCTTTCATCAATTTTAGCAAGTATACTTTTATGAAGTTTTACAAAATCAATTTCTTCAAGTATTTCTTGCTTTATGTTTTTAACATCTTGATTAGTATCTTCAATATTAATCTGTGCAGTATTTAATAAATCAAGTTCGCTTCTTAATTGATCACTTTTTTTGCTTTTTTTACTCGTAGTATAAATGTGCATTAAGCCAACTTTTCTAAGAGCTCTAAGCATATCACCTTTATTGTGAGCTTGATCAATTACGCTTACTTTCTTCATGGGTACTATCATTAGGAAACCCCCACAACTTTATTTTTAGCAATTTTTCCTCTTACTACAGCAGCAGTTTGCTGATCACCAAGGTAAATAGCTATTCTTTTAATATTTTCTTTTGCTTCAGGGATTTTAACTTTTTCAAAAAGATTAACTCTTTGAGAAGTTGTTTTTAATTCTTTTGACAAAAGATCAACTTGTGTTTCGAGAGTACTAATTAAAGCATCAAGTCTAGCAAATTCTTTTAATGTTAAAATACCATCATCAACCCAAAGTGGATATTCTCTTAAATCATATTCTATATCCCTAAAGGTTAATTCTTTAAACTCTGGTATTGCAACACCAGCAATATTGCTAATTACTCTAACTACTCTGTCTACTCTAACAATATTAGATAGTTCTTTATGCTTTTGGAAAAAATCATTTTCCGCGTAAACACTTATCCAATCTTGAATTCCATCAACAAGCTTCTCTTGCTCAAGACGCAACTTTTCAACTTCTCTTTCGATTCCCCTAATAACCATTTGTAGTTGTTGTTTTTTCAACTGCAAAGTCGGAAGATATCGAGAAAATTGCTTAAGTTGATCTTTTTGCTTTTTTTGCTCGTTTTTGGTCAATTTGACTGCCATTTTACCTCCTAAGCATCCTTTTTAGGCCAACGTGAAATAATTAAGTCACTTCTTAAACCTGTTTCATTTGGCTCAAAACAGTCACTTAAAATTTCCCAACCTAAATCCAATGCTTCTTCAAGGGGGATGTTTACACTAATATCCATCATCTTGTCTTCGAACAAGTTTCCAAATTTAAGTAATTTATTATCCCAATCTGACATTTGGAATCCCATGGATTTCTTTTCTAAAGATTCTTTAAAAGATGCATATAACTTAATCATACCGTCCATTAAAGCTCTATGGTCATCTCTTGTATCGTTATTAACTTGCTGTTTTAATCGGGAAAGAGAGCCAAAAGGTTCAATTCTTCCACCTTTAAGATAATATTGTCCTTCGGTGATATAGCCTGTGTTATCTGGTACTGGGTGTGTTACATCATCTCCTGGCATTGTTGTAGCAGCTAAAATGGTTACAGATCCTGCTCCTTCAAAGTCTACAGCTTTTTCATATCTTGAAGCTAAAGAAGAGTATAAATCACCGGGGTACCCACGGTTCGATGGAACTTGGTCCATTGTAATAGCCATTTCTTTTAGTGCATCAGCAAAGTTAGTCATATCTGTTAATAAAACTAAAACTTTTTTCCCATCAATAGCAAAGTTTTCAGCAACTGCTAAAGCCATATCAGGAACTAACATACATTCAACTGTAGGATCACTTGCAGTATGAACAAACATAATTGTTCTACTCATTGCCCCACTCTTTTCTAATGTTTCTTTGAAATATAGATAGTCATCATATTTAAGACCCATTCCACCTAAAACAATTAAATCAACTTCTGCTTGCATTGCAATTCTAGCTAACAAATCGTTATATGGTTCACCGGAAATTGAGAAGATAGGTAATTTTTGACTTTCAACTAATGTATTAAAAACATCAATCATTGGAATACCAGTTCTAATCATATTTCTAGGAATAATACGTTTTGCAGGGTTTACAGAAGGTCCCCCAATATCTATCATATTTTCGTCTAATTTTGGGCCCTTATCTTTAGGAACACCACTACCTGTAAAAACTCTTCCAAGTAAATCAGCACTATAAGAAACTTTCATTGATTGTGATAAAAAGCGTACTTTATCTCCTGTTGAAATACCCGCCGCACCAGAAAAAACTTGTAAAGAAACTAAATCGTCTTGCAATTTAATAACGTTAGCATAACTTTCTCCAGTTGCAGTTGTAACAATCGCAAGTTCTCCATTTTTTACACCCTTTGCTCTAACGGTAATAACGTTACCTACAATGGATTCAATCTTGGTATATACTTTTTGCATCTTACACTCCACCTACATCAACTTTTCAGCTTTATTGTCAAAGCTAACAAAACTATTGTCAAATTGAGCTTTTATTTCACCCTCAATTTGTTCAAATCTTTCACTCTTAAATTCAACGTTATTCCAGTCTAAAAACTTTTGTCTCATTTCATTAAAGTATCGTCTAACTTTTTGCTTTTCAGTTACATCAAAATTAGCTGCTAGTACTTTAAATAGTAGATCAAAGGTATATTTTTGTCTTTCAACAATAACTGAGGAGTCAACTGGGTCAAAAGAGTTTTGTTGTAAGTATACGGCGTCTAAAAGTTCACCTTTTTGGTAAATAACATAGTCTCCAAGACTAGTTCCTTCTTCACCTACAACTTTCATCATTTGGTTAACTTCTGCACCTCTAAATAATATTTCTCTAGCATATTCAACTAATTTAGGATTTATAACACTAAAGTATTTAGACCAAGATTCTAAAATATTAATAGCTGGGTACTTTCTTGCATCTGATCTTTCTCTTGACAAACCGTGGAATGCTCCAACAACTTTTAGTGTTGCTTGAGTAACTGGTTCTTCAAAGTTACCACCAGCTGGAGAAACTGTTCCACCAATTGTAACTGATGCAGTTCTACCATCTTTAAGTCTTACTTTACCAGCTCTTTCATAGAACTCAGCAATACGTGTTTCAAGATAAGCAGGGAATGCTTCTTCGCCTGGAATTTCTTCAAGTCTACCACTCATTTCTCTCATAGCTTGAGCCCAACGAGAGGTACTATCAGCAAGAAGTAAAATGTTTAATCCCATTTGTCTATAATATTCAGCAATTGTCACAGCTGTATAAACAGAAGCTTCACGTGCTGCTACAGGCATTGAGGAGGTGTTACATATAATAATAGTTCTTTCCATTAAAGACTTACCTGTTCTAGGGTCTGTTAATTCAGGGAACTCTTTTAATACTTCTACAACCTCACCCGCTCTTTCTCCACAAGCTGCAATAATAACAATATCTGCATCAGCATTTCTACTTTGCATATGTTGTAATACAGTTTTACCGGCACCAAAAGGACCAGGAATACAGAATGTTCCTCCCTTTGCTACTGGTAAGAATGTATCAATTATTCTTACTTGCATAACTAATGGTTCATCTGGTCTTAATCTTTCCTCATATAATGAAATTGGAACTTTAACAGGCCATGAGAAAACCATTGAAAGGTCTCTTGTTTCACCATCTTGGTTTTCAATTGTTGCAATAGTAGCTCTTACATTATAAGTGCCTTTTTTAACAATTTTCTTAACCTTCCAAGTTCCTCTTACAATATTAAAAGGAACCATTATTTGATGAGAGAATAATCCTTCTGGAACTGTACCAAGAGTATCTCCCGCTACGACTGTATCACCAACTTTAGCTTTTGGTGTAAAATCCCAATCTAAATTAGGAATTGGATCTAGATAAACACCTCTTTGTAAAAAGAAACCACATTGGCTTGCTAATTCTGGTA
>CAZHNE010000079.1:5863-7867 GCA_964533775.1 uncultured Spirochaetaceae bacterium
TCTAGATAAACACCTCTTTGTAAAAAGAAACCACATTGGCTTGCTAATTCTGGTAGTGGGTTTTGTAATCCGTCATATATTTGTTGAAGTAATCCAGGGCCAAGTTCTACACTTAGCATTTCATTTGTAAATTCAACTTCATCACCTACGGCGACACCTACTGTTGATTCAAAAACTTGTAAACTTGCTGTATTTTTGTTTATTCGAATAACTTCACTTTTTAATCGAACTCCATCAACATGAATGTATCCTACTTCGTTTTTGGAAATATTGTTATCAAATTCTACATTAACCATATTTCCGTTGACGCCGATGACGCGTCCTTTAAATTTATTCATCACTTTCTCCATTAATTGCTTTTAATTGTTGATTGTAGATTGCTTAATAAAGATTTAAATTCTTTATTACCGTCTACTTTATCAAAACGAGATTTTCTCTCTAGAAGTTTTAACTTTATTGCAAAAGCTAATAAACCTACTAAGTCGAAAACATGGTTGGTACTTTCCTCGTCTAGGTACTTCCAGTATAACTTCATCAAAAGAAGTTCTCCCTCAAAAGCATTTTTTGCAGCTAAAGCAGCTCTCACTCCTTCAGCTATTCTAAATTCTTTATCATTAGTGTTTTTATACTTTTCACTGCTGATATTAAGTTTTTTGCTTCTTTGTTCGGCTAACTCTTTTTTAACACTATTGTTAAATTGATACCATTTATTAACAAATGGATGAGAAGAGTCACTGTCTGAAAGGGCCTCTGAGATGATTTTATAGTCTTTTTTGTTGACATTACTTTTACATAGCTCTAGAAATTCTTCAGTACTAAAAGGACATGAATCTTCATATCTGAGCATTGGTAATGTTGCAACTAAATAATAATAAGAAGCCACTAGTTACTCCTTATTTAAAAACAATTTCAGCAATTGCAGGGGAAAGGAAAGGAATTAATAGTTCGGCAGTAGCTTCAGCGCTAAAGTCAAAATGACCAGAACCGTCTTTATCAGCTAATCTAAAGCCAAAATTTACGTTTTTAACTGGTTTAATTTCTAAGCCTTCTTTAATTTTATCACCTAATTCTTTAGTAAGAACAGTTGCTAATTCCTTGTAATCCTTTTCACTAATCTGTAGTTCAGTATTTTTAGCATCATAAAAACCTAATGAAAGAATATCTTTAATAAGTTTTACAAAATCTTTAGATTTAAAAGTTGTTTTAACTTTTTCTTCTAATAAAACATTCATTTGATCTGTTAATGATTTTTTTAATGATAACTGAACATCTCGTGCAGCTTGTGATAAGGAGGCTTTTGCGCTTTGATCACGTAAAGCAATTTCTCTATCAGCATCAGAAAGAACTTTATCAGCTTCTTTCTTAGCACTTTTAATAATATTGTCTGCTTTCTTCTCAGCAGCAGCTATTATTTTCTCAGCTTCTTTATTGGCTTTATCAATTCCTTCTTTTTGAATCGAAGCAACCAAATCCTGAATTTGTTGTGCCATATTATAATACCTACCTTTAACATTTTAGTGTTATTTTCTTAAAATAAAAATACAACATGTTTAAATATACTAAATACATAGTTTTATGTCTAATGCAATTTAGTTTATTTCTATTCATTTGTTGTTCATTAAACCATATTAAAGGCAATTGATGACATATTCAATGCAAAAGTAAAATAAATATTTTCTCCCGCCCAGTATTATGTAATAACCTAGTAAAAAGTATTAAATAAAAATACAAAACCCAAAGATTCTCTATTTTATTGTTGTTACTAATCAAATATCAAGGGAAAAATCAATGGCTAATTTGAATAGTACCACAATGAACGCTTGTGTAGAAAATCATTTCACATGGAAAAAAAGGCTACCCTGAGAATATCAATAATAAAAAAGCATTTTTTTCTAGGAAAATTAACTTTAAGTTAATAGTTTTAGATTTTAGGTTTTATAAATTTTAAGCTGTAACTTTTAACATTTAGGGTTCTGAAGCCAATTAATTCTTCTTTTTAATTTC
>CAZHNE010000080.1:0-4917 GCA_964533775.1 uncultured Spirochaetaceae bacterium
CTAAGGAAGGGGTCAGACGTTCGAATCGTCTACGGGGCACTAGCTACACTTTATTTATACAATTTGTAAAATAGAAAAAGGTATCTTCTTTTTTTTTCCACAAAGAAATAAAAAGTTAGCTTCTTTTTTTGAACAACTCAATTTTGAAATTCTCTAAATAATGTACTTCAACTTTAATACAACGCCTTCACCCACCTGAGGGTATAATGTGCGATAGTATAGTCTAAGCATTTATTTTTTACCGTTGGGCCATAATTGAATTGATATTAATCAGTATCTTGGGATATTGTTTGTATTCCGTACAGTTCAATTGCTTCTGGATTATTTCTACCTTAACTTTTTCTTTTATACCTCTTAGTAAAACATCAAAATACATTCTCCCCATAATATTTATAGGACCACTTCATTGAACTATTTTGAAGAGCCCAAACTAAAAACTATAAGTAAAGATTATATTGTTTATAGTTTTGCAACATTTAATTCCCAGTATACTTTTGTACCTTTTATGTCGGGGTTATTTTTTGCATAGTCGAAAGCTGTAAGACCATTATTACTTATTGTTATCTTATTGTTATCTTATTGTTATATCAGTTCCAGCATTAATAAGTAATGATAAAACGTCTGGGTTTGAGGATCTTTTCGCTGCATGCATTAATGGGGTATTTCTATAGTTATTTCTGCTATTCACATTAGCACCAGCTTTTATATGTGCTAATATAACATCCTGATTTGTGTTAAATTTAACAGTTTCCATCAATGGAATATTACCATCATTTTCGTCTCTCTTATTTTCACACTCCATAGCAACAACTTATTTTTGTTACTCTTTGACTTTCTTTGTATTTACTAAGCCAAGAATTATTATAAAATTACAAAGAATACAATTATCGCAATTATTTTATAAGAGATTGTAAATATTCCAATAAAAAGAACAATAATCAAACTAACCTACACTAATAACACTATTAGAGCAATTTCAGTACTTTTTTCACGGAATTTCCTTTTACGTAAAATTTAATAACTCAATTTATATATCAGTAAAAATCTAAGGGTAATTGAGTATTTAGAGTCTATATTTTTGGTTTAATTGTTTTTAACAATCTTTATTGCATCAGAAGAAGATACCTCTATTAATGAGAAAGTATTAGCTCATATTCTTTTAGATTGTAATTTTTCTTAATTTAAAACTAAAATTAAAACTTAAGTCTGGGAGGTAAGCAATATGACCTTTGCAATTTGCTTTTTAAACAACTACACATTATAATAAGAGTAGTTAGAAGGAGATTTCTTCTGATATTTAATGGCTTAAAGACTACAAGATCATCTACCCACAATTATAACACTTGTTAAAAATTTATCATCTAAATGTTTTAGGTGATAATCATAAATAGAAATTATACTGGTATTATAGACCAGTTATTTTAAGGAGAGGTTATGAAAAAAACAAAAGGAAGGATTGTTAAAAGAATGTTGTTTGTGCTCTTATTTTGTAGTATGGCTATTTTATTTATTGCTTGTACCACAACACAAGACGTCGAGCCGGATTTTTACAAAGTTGAAAGCTATGGATTTAGTTATACATCTAGAGACGCTCAAGTACCAGCTACGGTAACATTTCCTGTAGGTGGAAAAAATGTTCCTCTAGTTGTTTTAGCACATGGTCATGGTGGAAATAGAGATGAGTACATCGGCTTCACCGCTATTGCCGAAAGCCTTGCTGAGCAGGGAATTGCTTCTATTAGAATGGACTTTCCAGGATGTGGAGAAAGTACAGAAAGTTTTCAAAACAACTCATTAACCTACATGAAAGAGGATGTTGTAGCAGGAACAAAAGCTGCAATAAATATCTTAGACGTTAATGAAAATAGAGTTGGGTTAATTGGTTACAGTATGGGAGGAAGAATTGCTCTTGAACTTCTAGCAGAAAATGCATTTCCTTACCAAGCTGTATTTTTCTTAGCACCCGCTGCAGACAATGAAGATTTAAAGCTTTTATTTGGAGGGTCTGAAGCATGGGAGAAATTAAAAACTACAGCAAAAACTAATGGATATGTTGATTTTACAACTGTTTTTGGTCAACAACAAGAATTAAGCAAAAAGTTCTTTGAGGACATAGAAGCTTATGAAAACATTGCAAAAGCAGCTTCTGAAGCTTTTTCGGGAAAAAACGCTAGAGTTATTTATGCCGTCGATGATACTGTTATAAGCCCAGTCGTTAGCAAACAAGTTGCTGATTTATTTAATGCCAGCATAATAACCACTCCAGCAGATGGACATAGTTATGGTTTTTATAGTGATAGAACAGATATACTTAAAATTGTAGTAGATGGAGCAACCTCCTTCTTTGATGAAAACTTATAAAACTAAAATTAATTAATCAATCAATCAATTAAAGGCAAAGTTAAAAACGACTTTGCCTTTTATCTCACAGTAGAAATGTGTGGTATTTTTAATAGATACAAGGTATCGGATGAATTTCGTATTAGGGAAATTAACAGCAAACTGCTGAGTAATATTGGATCTGATATAAAGCTTATGTTAGGAATGTGATGTGGTTGTAGTCATAGCAAATGATTTGCCTCCTGCAGTTCGTGGACGGATGAAGCTTTGTTTCGTCGAACCAAGAGCTAATATTTTTATATCAGGGATAAAGGATTCTGTAGCAGATAAAGTAATAACATATCTTTTCGAAAGAATAGAGTTGGATACGACACTCTATATGTAGTGTTTAACTATATGTAGTGTCTAAAAATAGGTGCAGCGCTAAGCATTGGTGTATTCCCCACACTTGAGTGGGTGTTTCTATTCAAATTTCTTAGAGGGCTAACGCTTTTCTTTATTAGCGTTAAACATATAAAGCATTTATGATTTTTAAATTCTTCCTTCTTTAGTTTTTTTGTTTTAATCTCGCTCATTCAGTCACTTTATACTATTTCGTTTATTACTTTGATAATTAAAGAGTAACTGGGTTATAAACCAATAATCAAAAAACTAAAAGTATTTTTTAAAAAATAAAAGAAGTACGCTCTTTGAAGTGGACCCCACTTCAAGGACAAAATTAAAATCCACAATGTTCTTATCGTAATTTTCTAACAAATTATTATAAAATTACAACTTATTGAGAATAAACAATCCTTATTTCTATCCTTTTTTTGTGCTATAATTTAGAAAAAGGGGTTTTATTATGAAAAATATTAATAAAGTTTTGATAGTGATTACATTTGTAACAATGATTGTAGTAAATACTTTGGCGAATGCTCTACCTATAAATGGAATAACAACAGGAATGGCTTCAGATGCCCATCCAAACTTGTTTGCTCCAGCTGGAATTACTTTTGCAATTTGGGGAGTAATTTATTTATTTTTAGCATTATTTACGTTTTATCAGCTAGGAATTATTAATAAAAATGATGAAATTAGTAATGAGTTATTAAATGAAGTTGGCACGCTGTTTATTATATCTTCAGTTGCTAATACAGCTTGGATTTTTGCTTGGCATTATCAAGTTCTTTGGTTATCAGTAATTCTAATTATAGCTATGTTACTTCCTTTAATTATGATTGCGAATGCTCTTAGAAAAGAAAAACTTAGTGTGAAAGAGAAGTTTTTTGTAAAAGTCCCTTTTAGTCTTTACTTTGGGTGGCTAACAGTTGCAACAATTGCAAATATAACAACATTCCTTGTTAGTTTAAACTGGAATGGATTTGGTATACCAGAGTCTATGTGGACTACTATAATAATATTTGTAGGTGCAATCATAGGTATAATAACATTACTAAAACATAAAGATTATATTTATGGTTTAGTTTTAATATGGGCTTATGCTGGAATTTTTATAAAACACGTAACAATATTTAATAGCATGTATATTTCTGTAATAGTTGCTGCTATTATTTCAATTGCTCTTATATTAGCTGCAAGCATATACTCCTTTACAAAAAAAGAATATTAAATGTACAATCCTATAAACATTATTAAAAAAGTTGTTTATAGGAATATTTTTCTACAAAATGAGGAAAACTATGATTCGAAATCAATGGTACGCAATTTTAAGTTCAAAAGAAGTCCCTAAAAAGGGAATTGTTGGATTTAAAAGAATGGGCGAAAAGTTAGCTTTTTGGAGATTAGAAAATAATAAAGTTGCTTGTATTTTTGATAAATGCTGTCATAGAGGAGCCTCTATTAGTTCTGGTAAAATAGTTGACGGACATCCTCAATGTCCTTTTCATGGATTTCAATATGATGCTAATGGAAAAGTTGTCTTAATTCCGGCTAATGGCAAATCAAAAAAGGTGCCTGATAGGTATAAAGTAAATTCATACGCAACTGAAGAGAAATATGGCCTTATATGGATATTCTGGGGAGACAAAAAAGATAACCTTCCCCCTATTCCTTTTTTTGACGATTTAAAACAAGGCTTTAATTACTCAGAAATACAAGACCATTGGCCTACTCATTACACCAGATGCATAGAAAACCAAATGGATGTAGTCCATCTTCCTTTTGTACACCACAACACTATAGGCAAAAGCGGCAAAACTATTGTTAACGGACCTGTAGTAAAATGGGAAGGAGAAAAGCTTACTTGGTATGTGCAAAATGTAGTTGATGATGGGAAAACAGAAGCTAAAAGCGCCTCTGAAGTTGGAGATACTAAAGACTTATACTCTCTTGAAATCATCATGCCTCATATTTGGCAAAATATAATTGCTGATAAAGTTAGAGTTTTTGCAGCCTTCGCCCCAATTGATGAAGAGAATACAATGATTTATTTAAGGTTTTATCAAGCTTTTATGCCCTTTTGGGGCATTAGACATTTTATTGGCTGGGTTGGTAAAATCTACAGTAGAATCATATTAAATCAAGATAAAAGAGTTGTTGTAACTCAAATACCTAAGAAAACAGCAGTTAAAATGG
>CAZHNE010000080.1:5017-7822 GCA_964533775.1 uncultured Spirochaetaceae bacterium
CAAGATAAAAGAGTTGTTGTAACTCAAATACCTAAGAAAACAGCAGTTAAAATGGATGAAAAACTAGTAGCAGGAGATAGACCTATTGCAGAGTTTAGAAAAAGATATGCTAAACTAGTCGAAGAAAATAACAAATAATCTTACTTAATAATAATTTCAAGGAGTTCATATGTCAATTGGTTATGCATGTCTTCACATAGGAAGGGAAAATACTAAATTTTCATCTCTTATTGTAAAAAACTTCACTAGAGAAAAGTTTATTTCAATTGTTGAAAACAACTTAAACTCACTCGAGCAAATAGTGAAATATAATGCAGAAAATAATATTAAATTATTTAGAATTAGTTCTGATATAATCCCTCTAGCCTCTCATCCTGTTAATGAGATACCTTGGTGGGATATATTTGAAGAAAGATTAAACAGTCTTGGTCAATTAATAAAGAGCAGTAATCTTCGGGTATCTATGCATCCTGGCCAATATACTGTAATCAACTCAACAAGCCAGAAAGTTATAGATAATTCTATAAAAGACTTAGAATACCACTGTAAGTTCTTAGATTTGCTTAAAGTAGATAGCACAAGCAAAATGGTTCTCCACATTGGTGGAGTTTATGGAGACAAAGAATCTGCAATCAATAGGTTTATAAATACTTTTAATGGCTTAGATGAATGCATTAAAAATAGATTAGTAATTGAAAATGATGACAAATCATATAATATTGAAGACGTTTTATATGTTTCTTCTAAAATTAATATACCAGTAATTTTCGACAATCTTCATCACAAATTAAATCCTCCAAAAGATAACAAATTAAATCAATTTGATTTAATTAAGAGAGTAAGTAATACATGGAAAGAATGTGACGGGAATCAAAAAATCCACTACTCACAAACAGGTACTAATTATAAAAATGGAGCTCACTCTCAGTTTATAAATGGAGAAGAATTTCTTGCCTTTTATGACAATTTAATAGATAAAGATATTGATATAATGTTAGAAGTAAAAGACAAGAACCTTTCTGCTGTAAAATGTAATATAATTACAAAAAAGAGTACTAATCCTAAGTTTGTAGAAACCGAATGGGCAAAATACAAATACTTTGTTTTAGATAAGTCAGCAGCAATTTATAATGAGATTAGACAATTATTGAAAGAAAAAGATAATATCAATATCGTAGAGTTTTATAGATTAATAGATAAAGCAACAGAGATTGAAGAAAGCAAAAAAGCTCAAGTTAATACCCTTCAACATATTTGGGGATACTTTACAAAAAGAGCAACAGACAAAGAAAAAGAAAGGTTTTTAAAGTTAATCGATGGTTTTATAAGCAACAATAAAACTATCACTTCATCTAAGAATTATTTATTTAAATTAGCTCAAAAGTATAATGTAGATTACCTTTTAAATTCTTTGTATTTCTATGCCTAAAACATTTAGATTGTAATTTAATCTTATCTTGTTTTAGACTAAGCAAAGCGTATTTTAATACAGAATTTAAGATCTTTACTTATGAAATACTACATGATAAGCTGCAAACAATGAACTATAATTCTAACACTTTATTAAAAGCAACAAAATACGGTCTTTTGGATGATAAAACAAATGCTAAGGTGAGTTTTTCTCCCCAACTTGTTATTAACGATCATACAAAAGGACTAAAAGTATTAACTCAACTAAAGAGTGAGCTTAATTCTTGCAGAGAGTTCTGCTTCTCTGTTGCTTTTATAACTTATAGTGGAATCAATGTTTTATTAGAAACTCTAAAAGAACTTGAAGAAAAAAACATCAAAGGAAAAATAATAACTTCTAACTATTTAAACTTTTCTGAACCTAAAGCTTTAGAGAGATTAAAAGACTTTTCAAACTTAGAAGTTAAAATATATGACAAAGAGCCTTTTCACGTAAAAGGATACTTGTTTGATCATGATCAATATAAATCAATTTTCATAGGAAGTTCTAATTTAACTCAATATGCACTTCTTTCAAACAAAGAGTGGAATCTAAAAATATCTGGAGAAGAAAACGGTGCTTTATTAAAAAACATTGATAATGAGTTTAAAACCCTTTGGAAAAATTCAATAGAACTCTCCCACTCTTGGTTAGCCGAATATAAGGATGTTTACAACAAAACAAAAGAATTAAGAAAAAGTGTTAAATCTTTCAACATTAAAACATTGACTCTAGAACCTAACTCTATGCAAAAGAAAGCGGTTGAAGCTTTAAAAGCTTTAAGAGAAAAAGGGGAAGAAAAAGCAATATTAGTTTCAGCAACTGGTACTGGAAAAACATACCTTTCAGCTTTTGACGTGCAAGCTGCAAAACCTGAAAAGCTATTATTTTTAGCACATAGAGAACAACTGTTAATACAAGCAGAAGAAAGCTTTAAAACAGTTCTTGGACCAGAAATAAAAACAGGTTTTTTATCAAGCAAGCACAAAGATTTTGATTGCAACTATTTGTTTTCAACAATGAATATGATGGGAAAAGAGCATATTTATTCCCAATTCTTACCATGTGAGTTTGATTATATAATAATTGATGAAGCTCATAGATCTGCCGCTAATACCTACCAGAATATTATTAACTATTTTAAACCAAAATTTCTTTTCGGAATGACAGCTACTCCTACAAGAACAGACGCTCAGAATGTACTTGAATACTTTGATAATAACGTTGCTCTTAAAGTAAACTTGCAACAAGCAATGGATGGGGATCTGCTATGTCCATTTCACTATTTTGGAATATCTGAAATAGAAGTTGACGATGAAATTCTCGACAAAGACATAACATTAACAATAAATCAT
>CAZHNE010000081.1:0-7639 GCA_964533775.1 uncultured Spirochaetaceae bacterium
ATAATATAGTTATTTTTCTAAAGTTAAAAGGAGAGGGGTTTATATGTTATACAAAGCTATTAAATTTGGAAAAGAAAAAAGAAAGCCTTACCGTGGGGTAAAAGCTATCCTAAAATCAGCTAGGAATAACGGAAGTGATGATTGGGAAAAAAGGAATAGAATATTTTTTGATAAAAAAGCTAGATTAATGGCAGACTTACAAATACAAGATTATTTTAAGTATATAGCCATGGATGTATAAATAATATGTATAAAACGATTGACCTATTTGCAGGTATTGGTGGAATAAGAAGAGGGTACGAGATGATAAATAAATTTGAGAATGTCCTCTCTGCGGAGATAGATAAATACGCATGCATAACTTACGAACATTTATATGGCGAAAATCCATGTAATGATGTTACTTCAGAAGAGTTTAAAGAGAAGGTTGCTAAGATGCAGTATGATACTTTACTGGCTGGATTTCCATGCCAGGCATTCAGTAGAGCGGGCAAACAAGAAGGATTTTTGGATAGCACGAGAGGAACCTTATTTTTCGATGTTGCAGATATAATAAAAAGAACTAGACCAAAGACTTTTATGTTAGAGAACGTGGATAATTTATTGAGTCATGATAAAGGAAACACTTTTAAGGTAATATTAGAAGTACTTATTAATGAGTTGGATTACAAGGTAGTAGGAGTAGAGAAAAATTCCGATGGAAAACTAATATATGAGAATAAAAACTTTATAAGAAATTCTAGAAATTTTGGATTACCTCAAAATAGACCTAGAGTATATATTATGGGTTTTGATAGAAAGTATTTTGGAGATCAAGTTGATAATTTACCACAGAAAAATTTGCCTGAAAAAAGAGAGGGAAACCCAATTTATAAAGACTTAAATGATTTGTTAGAATTTAATGCACCTCAAGAATTTTATGTTGCACAGGGTTATTTAGATACTTTAAAAAAGCATAGAAGTAGACACGAAGGAAAGGGAAATGGATTTGGATACATGGTGGTGAATGAACCTAGTATTGAAAATCCTTATTCAAATGCTATTTTAGCTACAGGCGGGTCGGGGAAAGAGCGCAATTTGGTATTCGATCCACAAGAAGGAATTGCTGGAAAAGTAGTTAAAGGAAAACAAACACCTTTAAATAACGAGAATATACGTCATATGACACCAACAGAGTGGGGGAAATTACAAGGTTTTATAGGATATGCATTTGTAGATGAATTTGGTGATGATAAATTTACGTTTCCACCTAGTATAAGTAAAACGCAACTTTATAAACAATTCGGAAATTCTGTAACTATTCCTGTAGTAGAACAAATGGCATTATATATGAATAATTGCATAGAATTTTTAGAATCTAGAAAGAATCAAAAGGTTGTGTATGAAAATGCAATTTAAGTTTATCGATTTATTTGCTGGAATAGGTGGATTCCATTATGGGTTAACAATGTGTGGTGGAGACTGTGTTATGGCCTGTGAAATTGATTCTGTACAAGATTATTTTAAGTATATAGCTTAAAATATAGAAATACTCCATTAGTGTAAAGGATAACACAAGACCCTCCTAAGGTTTTAATTCTGGTTCGACTCCAGAATGGAGTTACATCTCTAATTTATTATTTTTAAAAATACAAAAAATTGCCCTATGGTGTAATGGTAGCACATAAGATTTTGATTCTTACGGTCTTAGTTCAACTCTAGGTGGGGCAGTACAAAAAATTTTTCTTGGTGAGCGTAGTGTAGTGGTTAGCACGAAACACTGTGGCTGTTTAAGTGGGGGTTCAATTCCCCTCGTTCACCCTTTTTTGCCCCTATATCTTAACGGATAAAGTTGGTGGCTTCGAACCACTATATGGAGGTTCAATTCCTTCTAGGGGCTTTTTATTTAGATTATCCGTAGCACTGATTTTCCTATATGTGGATAATGTACGTGAGGGGAATCGCAGACTAATAATACTAATATTAAAAATACTAACTAAGAGAGTTAGTGTAATTTAAAAAGAATTTATACTACTTGACTAAAATAAATAGAAGTTGTATACTAAAGTTAGTTAATTTATGGGCAAGGTTGCTTTATAGCAATAGACTACAAAGTGTAAGAACTTGACTTTGCTTCTTTCAGAGAAAGAAGACGAGAGATGATAGTAATCTATCTTCTTGTAGATTGTACATGTTTATAAATGGCAGGTCGTCCTACTATAAATAGTAAGTTAGCTTTTTCTAGCGATAAGCTAAATACTAGATACGGCTATAAACACTAATTAATTTACAAGCGAAAAGCGTAAATAACGTTAAAAAAAAGCAGGGGTGACGCAGATACCTGCTGTGCTCAAACTATTTATTAAAATTGTCGAATAGGTGGATCCCCTACCTTGCCATTTTTTATATGGGGTTGTAGCTCAATTTGGTTGAGCACCTGCTTTGCAAGCAGGGGGTTGTGGGTTCGAGTCCCACCAGCTCCAAACATAATGAAAATACTCAGTTCATTGAGTATTTTTTTTTGCTTAAAAAAAAATAAAATGGTATAATTAGGTATAAGAAAAATTAAGGGGTGTTTGATGTCAAACAAAGAAAAAATATTTAATATAGTAAAGAACCATTTTTCTCTTTCTGAAAATAGTTTGTCTGTTTTTGAAGATAGATTATATAATCCAGTAATAGACGATGTTTATAAGTCTTTTGGGTTAGACGAGGAAGGGAGAAAATATTGGGAGATAAATGATGATTTGGTTCATACTATAGATAAAGGTTGGTCAACTTTTAAAGATTATTACCAAAGTTTTATAAATCACTACTCAGTTACTTATAAGGACTTTAGAAACAATAAAATAATAGACGAAAGAAAAAACTCTGTTAAGCTTAAAAAAGCTATGGTTAATTTTTATACTAAACACCCTGAAATAGGTGGAACCGATATATTACCTATATCTGGAGGAGAAAACCGATTTAAGCAGTTTATGCTAGGGAAAAGTACTTATTATTTAGCTAATTATATTGGGGTTGGGGTTTCTGAAGCTACTGGTTGGTTGTCTCATATTAGTTTAGAAGGTAACATCACAGAATTATACGAGAAAATATTAGACAAGATACTAACTCGTGAGTTAGAAAAAATAGGCTCTTTAAAAATTCCTAACAGGAAACTTTATTTAGTTCTGTCTTGTAATTTTGAAGACTGGTTTTTCTGCTCTACTGGAGAGAGTTGGAGGTCTTGTCTAAGTTTGGAAAGTCAATATTTCTATTGGTCTGGGTTGCCTGGGCTGATAACAGATACAAACAGGGCAATTATTTATGTAACAGACAAATCTAAAAAATACCCTCTTAAAGATACTAAATATAGGGACATGAGTTTAGATAAAATGATAATCCGCTCTTGGGTTTTGTTATCTCATGAGGGGCTAAATGTTGTAGGTTTTTATCCCTCAGGTTTTATTGGGATGGTGGATATAAGAAATATTATTGGCTATGATAAAGTTTTTAGAATTTGCGAAACTTCATCTTTAAGGTCTAAAAACTCTTTTAGACTACTATACCATTCTAATAATATTGCTAACTCTATATATTACGATCATACATGCTTAGCAAATTCAGAAAAAGAACCTAAAGGGTTAAGGGAAGATACTTTGTTTCATCATCTTTTTGAAGGAGGGGGTATTACTTCTTATAGTTTAGATGAAGAATCTTTTGTTCACGAAGATGTTATATTTTCATTTTGTGACGGGTTAAGTGAAATGATTAATTTTGGATATGAAATGGAGAAAGGTTTTATAGATGTTAATGCTCCATATTGTTGTTATTGCGATTGTCGTATAACGGGCGAAGTTTTTTATGCTGATAATGAAGAGTTTTGTTATGAATGTTTTTCAGAAAATTACTCTCTTTGTTCGGACTGTGGTGAAGTAATACTTAATATGTACATAAATACTGCAGAAGACGGTGAGCAATATTGTTATCAATGTTATAAAGATAATTTTAGTATTTGTATAAATTGTAATAATGAGCATAAAATAGATGAAATGGTATATTCTGAAAATATGGATGGGGTTATATGCAAAGATTGTTTAGAAAGTTTTTTCGTGGAGTGCAGCGTATGCTCAGATATAATAAGAGAAGAGGATAGTCATATAATAGATGGTGAGTTTTTTTGTTGCGAATGTAAAGAAGAAAATGTGGTATAAGAAGGGAGATAATAGTGTTTATATTTAAACATATGAAAACGCCAGCTTGGTCTAAAAGTAATAAAGACATATATTTTTTAGTAACAAACAAAGAAGGAGCGAGACTTGCCTATATTGGGCTTCAAGATGTTGATTTATCAAAAGGCTTATGTAATAATCTTTGCTATAAGACAAATAAAAAATTTCGTGGAAAAGGTATATCAAAATTTTATTTAAGAGATTTTATAGAATGGTGCCCTTTAGAATTAGATATCTTTAGGGCAAGTGTTCGTAAAGATAATATACCTAGTATAAAAATGTTGGAATTTTGTGGGTTTGAGAAAGTATCTGTAAAGAAAAACGTAGAATCTGAGAAACTAATTGGGATGTTAAGAAAAGATATAAGAGAATTTGAAACTTCACCTATTTTAACTACAACAAAAGAGAGTAGAGCGTTGGTTGCAATAAAAAGAAATAAATTAAAAGAATTAGAAAAAAACAGCTCCTCGAAGGATAATAACTATTATATTTATAAATTAAAGCGGTTTGATTTCTAACTATTTTTTACAGGTAGAACACGATGCGGGTATAGTATAAAGGTAGTACAAGACACTTCCAATGTTTTAGTGAGAGTTCGATTCTCTCTACCCGCTGTAATCATTTAAAGTCCATAAGGAGGCATGCTTTGTCTAAAACAAGGTACGATGAGTACGAAGAAGATTTTGAAGAGAAAAGTGAGTTAGAATTAATAGCTGAGAAAATTTGGAATGAACTTGATTATGAAGACTGCGATGATGAATAACTACCCCCCCCTCGTTGAAATATACAAGGGGTCTAATTGCTAAAAAAAAATAAAAATGTTATAATTATATATAGAAAAAAAAGGGGGTAGGAGTGTCTAAAAGATATGAAAACAAAATCTGGTACGATGGGAGATTTTCGGGCACTTTTGCTGATTCTCAATGGGTTAACGGAGTTTTTGTAGAAGGAGAAATGCATAGGTCTTTATTTAAAAAAGGACACTTTTTGAGTGGTGATATAGTTAGAAGCGGAATTGATAATGCAATTATAGAAAAATGTTGCGCTAGTAAAAGTTCATTTTTACGTAGTAAAATTATTGGCGGTTCCTTTGTTGAGTGTCAACTTGATGGAGTAAAAATTTTTCAAGGAGAGTTTGTTAACTGTAATATTACCAAATCCGTTTGGGAGAATGGTATTTTTTCTGGTGGTTCTTTTAAGCAAAGTATTTGGAAAAATGGTTATTGGAATTATGGTGATTGGTGTGAAAATAGTGTATGGCATGAAGGGCTCATATTCGATAAAAAAATAGACAGAGAGTTTGAAGAAGAGAATATGTTAATAAGAGTAGGGGAGTTTGTGTTTTCAACTATAAATCCTCAAGAATATTTTCAAAAAAAAATAAGTTCTTCTATTAGTGGTTCTTTTATAATTTAAAATATCAGTTTAATATAGTTACAAATGAAATTTTAGGAAAGGGGAGTTCGTGAGTTACAATAAAGATATTATATTTTCAGTGGTTAAGAAATATTTTTCTCTAGATAAAGAAAGTCTGGAGTTGTTTGAAGATAGATTATATAATCCAGTAATAGACGATGTTTATAAGTCTTTTGGGTTAGACGAGGAAGGGAGAAAATATTGGAGGTTAGAAAATGATGTATTGGAATCTCTTGATACCTCATGGCATATTTTTAAAAGAACATACCCTACTTTTGTAGAAACATATGGTGTTAGCTATAAAGATTATAGATCTAATAAGATAAGAATAGGTAAAAATTATGTAAAATTAAAAAAATCTTTAGTAAATTTCTATTTAACACATAAAGAAACTCTGGATACCTCCACAAACTTTATGGCGGGATTTGGTATACTGGATTGTGTTGTTGAATGTACAAAGAAAGATTTTAATAAATTATTAATTAGATACGATAAATTGAGGTTATTTTTTAATAATCATTCTATAGATGATTCTGGTGTAGAAGGGATTTATAGAAAATTTGTTGATAGGTTTATAAATAGCCAATTAGAAAGCATTAGTAGAACAAAAATGCCAGCAGAGGACATCTATTTGGTTTTATCTTGTAATTTTGAAGATTGGTTTTTCTGTTCCACTGGTAATGGTTGGAGTTCTTGTTTAAGCTTAGAGAGTGACTATGCATATTGGTCAGGGCTACCTGGGTTAGTAACAGACACTAACAGGGCTATATTATATATTACTACCAAAGAACAAAAAAAACCAATCAGATATATAGATGAAAATGTCAAGTTAGATAAGATGATTGCAAGGACTTGGCTTACAATTATAAATAACAATAAAATAAATATAGCTAGGGTTTACCCATCAGAGTATTTTAGTTATAAGGATTTGTATAATGTAACAAAAAATCAGGCTTTTAAATATAATAATTATCTATCGCACAATACAAAAAGCAAAAATAGTTTTGAACTATTATTTTTTAAAGATGGTAAGTCTCTTTGCATATATCTTGATAATGCTTGCCTTGCCTTTGAAGATCACTATAAAGCTAGTTATCTTTTTGTATGCGGTGGGGGTCTGCAGTTTATAAATAAAAACTTCCCTAACAAAGAATATTACCAATCTCCTGTTAATAATATAGATGAAGGGTTGATAAGTTTAATAGACTCAAATGAAGAAGTTGGTGATTATTTAACAAATGTAGAAGATATGCTTGAGTGCCATGAATGCGGAAGTTACTTTTATGAAGACGAGATGACAGAAACATCTGATGGATTATTTTTGTGTGGGAACTGCTTTAGTGACACCTTTACTTATTGTGCTGATTGTGGAGAAATTATTAGAATTGATACATCACCACTAGTAGACGGGGAAGGATTTTTCTGTGACTATTGTTTCGAAAAAGAATTTTTTACTTGTGAAAGATGTTTTAAAACTTTTTGCAAAGATGTGAAGGTTCAAAGGGAAGGAGGGAAAACTATATGTTATAGTTGTGCTAATGTTGAGTTTCTTAAAAACTCTTCACAAAAAGAAGCTCAAGATAGGGCCAAGAGGTTTGTGGAATTTAGTACTTCTTTTATTCATGAAATTACTAACCAGAATTCATCGTAGATTTGTCTGAGAGCAGTCTAGGAGTTCTCAGAATCAACTTTATGGCTTTTATAGTATAATTATACTATAAAAAAAAGAGAAGATTCTGGCAACTTTTTCTTATTTTTAAAAAAGAATTTATTATACATATTTCTAAGGAGGATTTATGGCAAAATTTAGGGTTACATATGAAATAATTCAAACTATAGTATCGGAAGTAGAAGCTGAAGATAGGTGGCAGGCAATTGATAATATAAAAGTTGGGGATACAATATCTGAAGAAGTAGTTTCTGAGGAATTATCTGATGAAGGATTCTGGGAGATTGAGGGGTCTGATGAAGAAATTTCTTTTGAAGAAAATTATTAATTGTGATTGACAAAGAAAAATAAAAATAGTATA
>CAZHNE010000082.1:0-7613 GCA_964533775.1 uncultured Spirochaetaceae bacterium
TCTATCAAATCAAAATCATGAAAAAAACCTATCCTTTCTATCCTTCTATAGTCTCTCTAGACGAAAAAACATTCTTATTGCATAATAAAAGCAAGATATTGTGAGGATTGAATGAAGACAAAGCATGAGAGACCATCTTGGGTTCTTAATTTTAAAAAACCGACAGGAACTGAAATTAAACATATTAATGGGCATTGGTACCTTTACGAAAGAAGCTCCGTTTGGGATGCCTCAAAAGGTAAACCAAAGAAAAAAAGCGGTAAATTAATAGGAACAATAACAGAGAATGGTTTAATACTAAAAAAAGAAAAACAAAACATAGACGCAATTTCTTGTTTTGAATTTGGGGCATCATCTTTTTTACTAGACAATACCCATGAACTTAAAGAAAGATTAGAAACATATTATCCGACCTTTTGGAAAACTATTTATTCTTTAGTTTTAATGAAAGTTAAAGAAAACTGTGCTCTTAGTGAATTTAAAATCGTATACGACTCTTCTTATTTAAAAATAAAACTGGGTACTCAAAAGTTTGATTTTGAAAGCACCCTAGTATATTTAGCTGAGCAAATAGAAATAATTGAAAGCTTCTTTAATATTGAAGAATGTAATCTCCTGTTTAACTATTACGAAAAACTAACAAACAAAGACTTTAATGTTGACTTACATCTTTTAGACTATACAACATATAACAATCTTGAAGATGATATTTTATTTATACAAAGTACTTCTAAATCAAAACCAAGAAAGGAAACATTATCTTATGGTTTAGCAATTATTAATTATATGGCTCTGCATTTAATTAATTCCTTAAACAATATTATTGCAGAAAAAGGTCTTTATAATAAATATCGCTTAGAAAACATTATGTCTTCTTTAAAAACTGTTAAGCTTTTAAAAATTAATAGGTCTTTAAATATAACAAAGCCTTTCAAAAGTGTTGAAAAGCTTTGTTTAGATCTTGATGTTAAATTATCTCTTAAAAACTAATTGGTCGCCTATTATCTAGAGCGACTTTCTCTATATAATTTTTATCGAGATTTAATTCGTTAGCAATTTGAATTAACATATTTTGAGAAACTAGGTTTTGTTCGCAAAACAAATATAACAAAGCTTTCTCACTAATATTATCAGGTAATAAAGAATTATAGTAAACTTGAGCATTTTCCAACTTTTTATATCTACTATGAATGTTTTTATAAAGATGGGACTCTTCAATGTTTTCTTTTATATTATAAAGTTCTTCTTTTAAAGGCCCTGCTTCTCCTCTAGCTGCTAACTCTCCTAAAGGCTTTAAATGATAATAAGTATATTCTTTACCAGGCAAAAAGTGATGCTTATCACATCTTGCTTCATAATCAGGCTCTAATGAAGATGCTTTTACTCTATCGCCTCCTACAATAATGAGGGGGTCGAAATATAGTGCTGGACACTCTTTATCGTCTACAGAATAGAACCTATAAGTAAAGAAAGCGTGATCCAAACAGTCGGGATGCTCACAATATGCTGTTAAAGGAATTACATCCGTAGCAATATCTAACATTAACTTTGCCGTAGAGTTAAATAAATCTCTTCTAAAATTAAGAACTAATGTTGGGAAAATAAACATTATGCCTTTTTCTAAACTATTATTTCTTACAACATAAGCAAGCCTTTCATCAAAAAAAGAAGCTTCATCTATTATATAAGTGCCCACAGTAGGATTATCTTCAATTACTTTTTCAAGACCAAATGAGTCTTTTATTTTTGCGATGTTTTTTCCACATCTTACATATCCTGATCTAAAGGCTAATGCATCGTCTGGATAGTCATGAAATCTGTCGCCATCAACTTCAGACCTCACAAAGAAAACATTGCGTCGATCAATATCATTAAAACTTGTTGCTTTTTTTACAACATCACTCTTCTTTTGAGCAATACTCGCATCTCTCCAAACTCTTGCAGCAAACTCTGTCTTACCTGAACCCATAGGACCAATTAATAAAACACGTCGACCGGGAAGAGTAAAGTCAAAATGTGTAAAAGTGTCTAAAACATCTAAGGACGGAAACCCTAGACTTTTTAAAAAGTCTGAAGTTTCTTCTTTGCTCTTTTTAATATCCTGCATCGGCAACTGCTCCAGTTACGATAGCGATACCACTACTAGCTCCAATTCTAGTTGCTCCTGCATCTATCATAGCTTTAGCTGTTTCATAGTCTCTAATTCCACCACTTGCTTTTACACCTAACTCTTTACCAACTGTTTTTCTCATAAGAGCAATATCTTCTACTGTTGCTCCTCCAGTTGAAAAGCCTGTAGATGTTTTTACAAAGTCAGCTCCTGCTTTTTTTGCTAAAGTACAAGCTTTAACTTTTTCTTCATCTGTTAGTAGGCAAGTTTCAATAATAACTTTTAATAGTTTATCCCCACAAGCTTGCTTTACAGCTTGAATATCTTTTAAAACAAGGTCATCTTTCTCTTCTTTTAACCAACCAACATTAATAACCATATCAACTTCATCAGCTCCATCCTCAACAGCTTGTTTAGCTTCAAAAGCTTTTGCTTTTGTGCTCATAGCTCCTAAAGGAAAGCCCACAACTGTACAAACAGCAACTTTAGAGTCTTTTAACTTTTCAGCACAATTTTTTACATGACAGCTATTTACACAAACTGATGCAAAATTATACTCCATAGCCTCATTACAAATAACTGAAATTTGTTCGCTTTTTGCATTGGCCGCTAAAACTGTGTGATCTATATATGATGCAATATTCATAATCTTTACTTGTTAAGAAAATCTTAACATCCTCCATTTAAATAAAATTTTTTACTAGATATACCATATTTTACTCTATTGCTTAAGATACGGCAACTGATAGTTATTACTATTATACATACAGAAAGGTAAATAAAACATTAGCTTTTATATTAACTGTCGCAATATTGACTAATAACACATTATAAAGATAATCTAAGTACATGTTAGAAAAATTTGCCGATAATTTTATGTGGTTTTTCATGTTTATATTAATTCTTAATATTTCACAAAGAAAACTTAAACATTCAGAAAAAAAACGTTTTGCTACAATATATATTGCTGCATTATTACTTCTTTATGATATTCTTATTATAATTGTCATAATGAACGATCTCCCTTCTTACTTAGGGTTAGTTGCCATTGTTATTCCGATATCTATTGGATACATTTTCCGTGAAAGAGTTTGGCCCTTTACTTTACATTGCAAAGCTTGTAATAAAAGGTTGAAATTTGAAAGAATAATGGGTGGAGACGAGTGTCTTTGTGAGCCTTGTTGGCTAGAAGCTCATCCAGAGGAAGCTGAAAAGGAAAAACAAAAAGAAGAAGAAAATCTACAAGAGAAAATTGAAGACGATTCTTTTATTTGCCCAGATACAGTTGATGAAATGGATTGGGACTTATGGGAGCCTGAAGAAAGATGCGTTTTAGCTTATGTTAATAATGGAGATAATCTTTTATTAATTAATAAAAAAACAGGTCTTGGTAAAGGTTTTGTAAATGCTCCTGGCGGACATATTGAACTAGAAGAAACAGCTGTTGAAGCTGCTCATAGAGAACTTGAAGAAGAAACAGGTTATAGGGTTGATAAATTAAACTTTGTTGGCACACTTAATTTTCAATTTAAAGACGGTCTTTCAATGAGGGGATATGTATTTATTGGCGAAAATGCTGTAGGGGAATTACGTGACAATGAAGAAGCAACTCCTTTTTGGTGCCCTGTTGACGAAATACCTTTAGATGATATGTGGGCAGATGATAAGCTTTGGTTAGAAAGAGCTCTTAAAGGAGACAAATTTGAAGGTCACTTCATCTTTGATGGTAATACAATGCTTTCTCACAAAGTAGTTTTCGAAGAAGAAGATGACGAAGAATAAAAGAATCTTATGAGTTTTCCTTATATATTTAGTAAGTTGAGGGATAGTTAGACCTATCTCTCTTTTTTACTCTCACCACTGTTGTCTTTACCCTTGATAACTCTTTTCTACTTCTTTATCATTAAACTATGAATTTAAGAGTTCCCACAAATGAGAAAACAGTTGAATTAATATTTAAAAAGTCGCGCTTCATTGCTATTGCTAAACAAGCAAAGAGTCTTGATGAAGTAAAATCATTAGTACAAGAAACTAAAAAAGAGCATCCAGATGCAAATCACGTTGTTCATGCCGCTATTGTTGGCAACCAAGGAACTATTTATAGCTACAGTGATGACAGAGAGCCTAAAAACACGGCAGGAAGACCTGCATTTGAAGTTTTAAAAGGAAGTGGTTTAACAAATATTGCAATTTTAATTGTCAGATACTTTGGAGGTACCCTTTTAGGCACAGGGGGATTAGTAAAAGCATATGGTGATAGTGCTAAAGAAGTACTAAAACAGATTAAAAGCGAAGAACTTATTAAAAAGAGTGAATTTATTGTAAAAACATCTTACGACAGACTTACAAGAACTAAACAAATTTTAGAAGAGTTTGATTGTAAAATTGAAGATGAAATTTTTGATGTCAATATAACAATTAAAGGCTCTCTTCCTTATTCTAACTGCGAAAAATTAAAGGTGCGAATTATTGAAGTCTCAAATGCTAAAGATAGTATTACATTTACAGAGCTACCTTTTTAGCAATAGCTATTAATCGTCTAATTTTAATTTTTCTTTGCTTACAATGAAATAAATTAAAAAATCATCTTGACTAATTTAATTACTACTACTATATTATATTTCTGTTGGCATCTTTTTGTCACAGACAGATATATGGAGAGATGGCCGAGCGGTCGAAGGCAGTAGTCTTGAAAACTACCGTGGGGCAACTCACCAAGGGTTCGAATCCCTTTCTCTCCGCTACTAAAAATATTATATATCTTAGTCAATTGGAGAGGTGCGAGAGTGGTCGAATCGGGCTCCCTGCTAAGGAGTTGACCTGGTAACGGGTCCGGGGGTTCGAATCCCCCCCTTTCCGCTAAAGTCCTTGTTGAAAAACAAGGGCTTTTTTCTTTTTTTTATCTTTTCAATTCATTTGACCCTTTCAACCTAATTGTTTTATTATAGGGGGAAGGAGTTGTTGCAAAAACAACCAAGGAACAACTATGAAAAAATCAACTGATTATATAAATGAATTAACAAAGTCCAACCTTTTTAAAAATATTGATAAAGAAGATGTCTTTAAACTTTTACCATGTCTAAGTGCAAAAGTCGTTTCTTACGACAAAAATCAAACAATCTTTCATTATGGAAAGACAATTGATAAAGTTGGTATTGTACTTAAAGGGTCTCTTTTAATTCAAAATGTTGACTTTTGGGGAAACAGCTCAATTATAAAAAACTTGGAAATGTATGACATGTTTGGAGAAGTTTATGCTTTTGAAAAAAAACCTCTAGATGTAACAATTGTTGCTAATACAAATTCATTAGTATTATTTTTAAGCTTAGATAAGATTTTAAATCCCTGCTCTCATGCTTGTTATTTCCACACATCTCTAATTATTAACCTGCTAGAAATTTTTGCTAAAAAAGCTTTAACAATGGGCGATAAAGTTGAAATTCTTTCAAAAAGAACTATAGAAGATAAGCTATTAACTTATCTTAATTCTTTATCTCTTATAAATAACAGTAAAGACTTTACTGTTCCTTTTAACAGGCAAGAACTTGCTGACTTTCTTGTTGTTAACAGAAGTGCTTTAAGCAAAGAATTAATGAGACTTAAGAAAGAAGGCACAATCGACTATGATAAAAATAAGTTTAGACTTTTATAACTATTCTTGCTATCAAAAAGTAGTGTTTCAATGTAGTGTAATAGGGGTTTTTTAAGAATCGCCAAAACTTCAGTACTTGACATAGTTGAGAAAAAAGAATATAGTCGACTTTCGTAAATATAGGAATTAAAAGTAATTATATTCCTTTTTTGTTTTTTTAAATGAGATCTTAGCTCAGCTGGATAGAGCATCAGTTTGCGGAACTGAGGGTCAGAGGTTCGAATCCTCTAGGTCTCGACGATATGACTAACTTTTCTCTGGAGAGGTGTCTGAGTGGTCGAAGGTGGCGGACTCGAAATCCGTTGTAGCGTTTTGCGTTACCGAGGGTTCGAATCCCTCTCTCTCCGATATAGACATTATCCACTTCCAGTAGAACTAGTTATCATCTTAATATGGAGAGATGTCCGAGTGGTTGAAGGTGTACGCTTGGAAAGCGTATGTGCCCAAAAGGTACCGGGGGTTCGAATCCCCCTCTCTCCGTTTTCAGTCGGTAGATTCTGTACTATGAATGATTACCCAACCCCGTCAGGATCGGAAGGTAGCAGCGGTAAGTAATTTATTCATGAGATACAGGTGATTTACCGGCTGTTTTTTTTATATTTCTTTCTTATTTAAAATCATATATAATTACAACAGATTTATGTTATAATCATAAATTGTAGGAGAAGTATATGGCTTATGAAGTAACAGCAACTAGAAAAAGACCTCAAGATTTTGATAGCCTAGTCGGCCAAGAATTTGTTGTTTCAACAATTAAAAATTCTATTGAAGCAAAAAGAATAGCTCATGCTTATCTTTTTTGTGGGCCTAGGGGAGTAGGAAAAACTTCTTCAGCAAGACTTTTAGCAAAGGCATTAAACTGCGAACAAGGACCTACACCAACACCTTGTGGAGTGTGTGAGCATTGTATTGAAATTACAAAAGGCAACAATAGTGATGTAATTGAAATAGATGGTGCTAGCAATAACAGTGTTGAAGATATTAGAAATATTAAAGAAGAAGTTCGTTTCAGACCTCAAAAAGGTCGTTATAAAATATATATTATTGACGAAGTTCACATGTTATCAAAAAGCGCTTTCAATGCTTTACTAAAAACTATTGAAGAACCTCCTAGCTATGTAGTTTTTATTTTTGCCACTACTGAAACACAAAAAGTCCCAGCAACTATTCGAAGTAGATGTCAGCAATTTCACTTCCAACTTATTAATATAGAAACATTAAGTGCTTGTTTAGTTGAAGCTGCAAGCGATTTAAAAGTAAAGGCTGATGATGATGCTATCTTTTGGATAGCAAAAGAAGCAACAGGCTCTATGCGTGATGCTTACACTCTTTTTGACCAAGTTGTTGCTTTTAGCGATGGACATATTACTTTAGATAAAATTAAAGATAAATTAGGCTTAATTGGACTCGATCAAATTAATAATATTTTTTCATATGTTATTAAAAAAGATATGAGGAATGTAATGACAGAATTAAACTTTATGCTTCAAGCAGGTGTTTCTGTTGAACAATGTATAAAAGATTTTGCATCATATTTTAGAACCTTACTTTTATTAAAACAAAGCATTCTAGATCCTAATATTTTAGGAATTAAGTCCTCAGATGTTCCCGAAGAAATCGTTAACGCTTATACAAGTGAACAGTTAGAAGCAGGGTTCGAATTATTTATCAATCTTTATAGAGAAATAAACTATTCCATTAATCCAAGATTTGAATTAGAACTTGCTGTAAATAAGTTAAAAAACCTTACCGATTTAGCGTCCCCCACTATCATAATGCAAAAGATTGCACAACTTAAAAGCGATATACAGAATCAAGTAAGCAGTACAGCACAAAATTTAAATAATGAAT
>CAZHNE010000083.1:0-7502 GCA_964533775.1 uncultured Spirochaetaceae bacterium
TAATAGATTGACAAAACTAAAATAACAACTTATATTAGATTCATAAGTTACTCAATGCTAACAAATAATGTCACTCCATTAATTATTTGTACTTTAAGAATTATTGAATAGTAACTCCAATATTTTTCCCTGTTATATGGTGACTAGTTTTCCTAGTCACCATAATTTTTTTTATTCCATTATTTTTCTTCTAAACAAAAGTAAAAAAGTAATAATCTTCATAGAAAATTTAGAAAAAAGCGTTTATGTATAACTGATAAGAAAAAAACTTTAAACTTTTTTTGTTTGATATCATGAAAACAGCTATCAAAATATTTTAAAAATTTTCTTTTACATTAAATTCTTTTTTGGACATTATGACTCAAATCCTTTGAAGTTGGGCATTTTTAGAGCTTTATAAGAATTCAAATCAACCTTTAGTTAAAAATTAAGCTGTTTCATTCAAAAGAAAATTGTCATTTTTGTTTAATATAATAAACTCTATTGTTAATATAATAACATTTTGTAAATTAGTTAACATTTTTCTTTAAAATGTATTGATTTTTTAACTCGAAACCTATAAAGTAATAAAAAATTGAAAATTAATAGGGAAATTCCCTCAAGGACATAACATGGAAAATAAAATTAATGTTGCTGTAATTGGAGCAACTGGTGCTGTCGGTCAAGTCTTTATGTGGATGTTAGCAGATCATCCCTGGTTTAAAGTTACATTTGCTACTGCATCGGCTGCAAGAGTAGGCTTAACTTATGCTTCGACAACCCACTGGATTTTGCCATTAGAAATGCCTTCTGAAATAAAAGAAGTTGAAATGCAAGAATTTAATTTTGATGCTATGAAAAAAGCTGGTGTCCAAATTGTTTTCTCAGCTTTACCTGCTAATATAGCACGAGAAGCTGAACCTCAATTAAGAGCTAATGGTTTTTACATTTTTTCAAACGCTTCTGCAATGCGTTATGATGCTAACGTTCCAATTTTAGTTCCTGAAACTAACTTAGAACAATTAGATTTAATTAGAGACCAAGGTTATCCTAACGCGGGCTTCTGTGTTACCAATGCTAACTGTGTTACTACAGGTCTAGCTATGGCTCTTGCTCCATTGAGAAAATTCAACATTAATTCTATCCACGTAAATACTTATCAAAGTGTTAGTGGAGCAGGATACCCAGGACTATCTTCTTTAGATATTACAGATAACTGTATTCCATTTATTAATGGGGAGGAGTCTAAGGTAGAAAATGAAATTAAGAAAATTCTTTCTATTGACCCTGAAGTATATGCCTTCACAGTCAGAGTTCCCGTGATGTTTGGTCACTTAGAAACTGTTTGGCTTGAATTTGATGACGAAGTAAATGAGCAAGATATTATTGATGCATGGGCAAACTTTAGCATTGTTCCTGATTTACCATCAACTCCTGATCATCCTGTTGTTTACAGTAGTGAAAAGACTTTCCCTCAACCAAAATATGCATTCTGGGGAAATCCTAGAGGTATGGTTGTTTACACTGGGCGTGTGAAGAAAAAAGGAAACAAGATTGGATTTGCACTTATGGTTAACAACGTTGTTAAAGGTGCAGCTGGTGGATCTATCCAAAACGCTGAAGCTTTTGTCAAACAATATGGCTTATTAAATAACTAAAAGAAATATTAATCTAAAGAATTTTTCATTGGGTACCTAGAGATACTTACTTGAAAAATCAAACGGAGAAAATATATAAAATGTCTAAGTTTTCTAGGAGGAAATATTTCCTCCTAGTTTCTTTTTATTAAATAAGTTAATTCATTTTTGCTTACTACTTTATATTCATTGTCTCTTTGATTGATAAAGTAAGACTCATCCTTTCTTTCTTCTTTTAAACTGTCATAGGAAAAATTAGTCCTCGAAATAAACAAAGGAGGAGTAAAATCTTTATCAACTCTCTCTGGAGTAAAGGGCCACAAGGATAAATCTCCCTTTGCAGTTTCAAGGAAAAGATACGCCCCAACAATGTTTAGCTTTGTATTCAAAAGGTTTAAAGCAGCTTCTCTATTTGCTACATAGCAATAGATATCTACATATGTTTTCACATTATACTCTTCAAGCCATTTTATGTGGGCTATATTGTTTATTCCAAAATAAACGCTATTAGTTAAGTTTTGGCTTTTAATTTCTTCAATTAATAAGAATAATCTCTTACATTGCTCCTCTTCATCAAAAAACACAGGAGGAAGTGGTAGATAATACTTCTCGTTGATTAAAACTAATTGGTCAATCTCAGTTGGTACTTCGTGGAAAAAAGGTAAGTCACTAATTTTTATTTCAGAACGTAAGGGTAACTCTTCTACCTTATATACATTAGGAGTATCGTCTAATTGAATTTCGCTATTTACGTAAAAATCTTCTTTATCATCAACTTTTTCATAAAAGATTCTTCGCATTTCCTTTATTTCTGATAAAGGAATAAAAACTTCGCTATCTTTAAAAGACGATTTGTTCTCTATTTCAATTGATTCTACACTAAAAAAACTATCTCCTGATTGTTTAAATATTTTCTCAATTCTCGACTTGTAATCGAAGAGTTTATTAGCCTTTTCTACTTTTAGGGGTCTATCAACTCTTACTTCACCTATATAATCAAAAGAGCAAACAATACTAATAAGATTATCACTAATAATAAACTTAGCCTGGGAATAATTTTTTGCAAAAGGAAGTCTGTCAGTATTTATAAGTTTTTCATCTTCATCGTGGCTTTTAATTAAATAAATAAAATCACCTCTTTCAATTCCCCACTCTCTTTCACTTACCCTCAAGTAAACCCTCTCTCCCCTTAGGGCTCTTTTGATTTTATTTTGTCTACTATCTAATAAGTCACTTACACTAAACTTTACTGCATCATCTACATCACGACCTTCTCTAAAAATCATCACTCCATCATGAAGAGAGAGATTTGTATTTAAATCTATAAAAGCATATTTACTATTTTCTATTTGGACTAGATCTTCAACTATTGCAGCTTTAAGTCCCTTATGTGAGGGGTAATTTATATCTACCTTTCTCTCTTGTAAATTATCTTGGGTATCTAACCACCCTTTTGAGCTTTCTCTACTAAACGTAGTTTTTACATTTTTATATAAATGCTCATACGGTTCATCTTCTAGTATTGCCCTATAATATTTAGTAACTGCGGATACATAAGAAGGAGATTTCATTCTTCCTTCAACTTTTAAGCTATCGATATTAATATCTCGCAACCTTTTGACACTATCTGCAGCATCTAAATCCTTCATTGAGAAAAAGAAGCCGTTTTTATTATTGTGGGTAAACCAAGTTCTACAAATTTGAGCACAAGCTCCTGCATTAGCACTACGTTTTGTTATTACATGGCTCGCCATGCAAAGACCTGAAAAACCATAACATAGCGCCCCATGAATAAAAACTTTTAATTCTACATCTTTACAAGCATTTCGAATTTTTTCTATTTCACTAATATTTAATTCTCTAGATAAAACAACTCTTTTAAATCCAAAATCTTGCATGGCTTTAACGCCTTTAATTGAATGAACTGCTAATTGCGTGCTTCCGTGAAGCTCAATAGTTGGAAAATGGTCTTTTACTATTTTTGCTATTCCTAAATCTTGAACAATTACACCGTCACTGCCTACAATCTCAATTTGTTTAAGAATTCTTATAACAGCAGAGAGTTGAGGATCGTGAACTACTGTATTTATAGTCACGTAAACTTTTTTATTATTTGATTGTGCGAATCGATATATTTTAGAATACTCTTCGATATCAAAATTAACAGCTCCTTTTCGGGCTGAAAAGCTTTGTAATCCTAAATATATTGCATCCGCTCCATCTCTAAAAGCAATCAATCCACTCTGCATAGAGCCAGCAGGCATAGCTAGTTGGGTCATATTTATGTCCTTATAATTTTTAGTAACAGACATATTTTACAACATTAAAAGTAAAACTTCACTATCTTACTAAAGGATTAGGCACTTCATTTTTACTAGTTTTTATAATTTGGGAATCTTTGTTAATAAGTTCCACCATATATATAAATTAGACGTAACCTCTTATCTGTTTTTCAATTACATAGCAAAACTTTACTCTTATCTATTGATATTTGTACCTATTTTTCATACTATTAAGTAAGAAAACTTAATACTTTTCTACACATAGATTTTTGGTTCAGATAATTTTGTCTGTATTATTAATATTTGGTTGATGATGTTGCTATGAGTTAGTAAATTAGATCATCATAATTTTAAAACATCATAATTGTAAGATTACAATTATAGATTTGTGGGTTTCCATTTTTTTTGGATTCGCCGAAGGAGAAATAAATGAATTCTAAGTATACAGAACTACTTAAGAGCAAAATGAGCGATGTTAGTTTCGAAAAGCTAACAGCTCTTGAAAATGAAAAAGTTATTGATTTTGTGGGGCAATTTGCTGAGCATTGTAACCCAGCAACTATTTATGTTTGTGATGACAGTTTAGAAGATGAACAATTCATCAGAGAACAAGCTATTGCAAAAGGTGAAGAAGCTGTATTAGCTAACGACAAACAAACTATTCACTTTGATGGCCCTTTAGATCAAGCACGTGACAAAGTAAACACACGCTACATGGTTTATAAAGAAAACCTTGAAAGAATGAAAACTTTAAACTCTGTTGAGTATGAAAAAGGCTTAGAAGAAATCATGTCTATTGCTAAAAACAATATGGAAGGAAAAGACGCTGTAGTTAAATTCTTCTGTGAAGGTCCTGCTTTCAGCCAATTTACTATTCCTTGTGTTCAATTCACAGACTCATGGTACGTTGCTCACTCTGAAACAATTCTTTACAGACCTGGTTATGAACACTTTAAAGCACTAAAAGGTGCTGGAAAAGATGAGTTCTTCAGATTTATTCACTCAGCTGGCGAATTAGACAATAGAGGTTGTACAGTAAATATTGATAAGAGAAGAATCTACATGGATACTCAAAACAACATCGTTTATTCAATGAATGCTCAATATGCTGGTAACACAGTTGGTCTTAAAAAACACTCAATGCGTCTTGCAATTAACAAAGGTGCACAAGAAGGTTGGTTATGTGAACACATGTTCGTTATGGCTTGTGTAAACGAAGACAAAGACCGCAAAACATACTTCGCAGGTGCTTACCCATCAGCTTGTGGTAAAACATCTACAGCTATGATTCCTGGTGAACAAATTGTTGGTGATGATATTGCTTACTTTAGAAATATTAACGACGAATTTAGAGCTGTTAACGTTGAACAAGGTATCTTTGGTATTATTAAAGATGTTAACGCAGAAGATGACCCAGTTATTTTTGAAAACTTGAACATCAACCAAGAAGTTATTTACTCTAACGTTCTACACGGACCAGATAATAAACCTTACTGGTTAGGTTCAGGCATTGAAGCTCCAGAAACTGGTGTAAACCACTTCTCTGGTGAAGAATGGTTCAAAGGTAAAAAAGACAAAAATGGTAATGAAATCAAATGTGCTCACGGCAACGCTCGTTACACAATGAGATTAGATTACTTAGATAACTTTGACAAAGAAGGTTTTGACGCTAAAGACGGTGTATTAGTAGAAGGTGTTCTTTACGGTGGCCGTGATAGTGATACAACAGTTCCTGTTGAAGAATCAGCTTCTTGGGAAGAAGGTATTTTACTAAAAGCTTGTACTTTAGAATCAGAAACAACTAGTGCTACTTTAGGTGCTGAAGGTGTTAGAACTCCTAGCCCAATGGCTAACATGGACTTCTTATCATATCCTTTAGGTGAATATACTTTAAACAACATTAACTTTGTTAAAGGTCTTAAAGAAATACCAAAAGTTTACTCAACTAACTATTTCCTAAGAGATGAAAATGGTGATTTCTGCACAGACAAACTTGCTAAGAAAGTTTGGATCCACTGGGCTGAAGGTAGAGTACACGGTGAATATGATGCACTAGATACACCTACTGGTAAAATCCCTCTATATGAAGATCTAAAAGTTTTATTTAAGAAATTCTTAGATATAGATTATACTCGTGAAGAATATACTTACCAATTTACATTCCGTTGTGACAAGTGGATTGCGAAATTAGAAAGAAGTAAAAAATACTTCAAGAAAATGGACGAAGACTGCCCACAACTTATTTTTGACAAATGGGACGAATTCATTGCCAAGATTGCAGATGCTAAAGCAAAATATGGCACAGAAATTAAACCTGGTGATTATAAATAATCAATTCTCTATTTTTTAATAATAGTCGTCTTTATGGCGACTATTTTTTTCTCTCCCCTCCTAGAACAATTTAGTGAGGTAATAAATAAGAAATAGTTTTGCTTTAAATCTACACTTATGATAATTTTATAGCATGAGTCAAACAGAAAGAATTATTTATATAGACAAGCAGTTAACACAAAAATCATTTTTAACTTGTAAAAAAGTTGCTGCTAGATTTGAAATTAGCACCCGACAAGTTAAGCGTGATATAGAGTATATGAGGGATAGGTTTTTTGCACCTATAATATATGATTCTATAGAGCGATATTATAAATACGAAAAAGAGTTTTCATTAACTAATTCGAGTGATGATAAAACATTAATATTTAAAGCAATATTCGATAACTTTAGCAAAGCTAATGGTCTTCAGCCTCTTTCTTCTTCTCTTATAGCTGAAGGAATAAACAATACTTTAGACGAAGAAGATAAGAATATTTCAAATAAAATTTTATTTATATCCCCCATTATAGATTTACCAAATAAAGATATTTTCTCCGCAGTCTCTTTAGCTATGAAAAGAAACTTGTGCTTAAAATTTCAGTACGCTGGTCTAAAAAATATTATTACAACAAGAGAAGTAGAGCCACTAAGACTAGTAAATGATGGAAAAGCCTGGTATTTAATTGCTTATGATAGAAATAAAAAGGGCTTGAGAAACTTTCACTTATCAAGAATGGAAGAACCAAAAGAATTAACAAAAGAGACTAAATATAAAGAAGACCCTAAGGAATTAGAAAAGTATATTTTTTCTGGCTTTGGAATTTTTATGAATAAAGTTAGTTATAATGCAGTTATTGAATTTAAAGAAAAAGCTGTAAATATAGTAAAAACTCAAACATGGCATAAACAACAAAAAGTAAGAGTAGAAAACAATAAATTATATATGAGTTTACCGTTCTCGTCTTTTGAAGAATTGTTGTCAAAAATACTTTCTTTCTCTTCATCTGCAAGACCAATTGAACCTCCAAAATTAGTTTCAATGTGGAAAGAAGAAATAAAGAAAATGCATAATTTATTATAATTCTTTACTATGGGACATCATATGTCCCTCTCCTTGCATTATAGTTAAACTATATTAAAGGAGAGTTGCCATGGAAAAAACTTATTTATTCAAAAAACCACTCAATGTAAAATTAAATAACAAAAAGCTCCTTATCTCTTTATTGTTTTTAATTGTTGTGTTTTTTCCAATTCTAATTATCCTAGGAGCATTCTTACCGCTCTTTAAACG
>CAZHNE010000084.1:0-7485 GCA_964533775.1 uncultured Spirochaetaceae bacterium
ATGTTAATTGATGAAAACAGCTTTTTAAATATGTTTTCTGTTCTATATAGTATTTCAGTTGATGTAGAATTATTTATTACTAAATTTATTGCAACTCTATTTTTATATACTTCTTGATAAACAATTAGTTCTTTATATTTTGTTTCATGAAGAAGTAACACTATAAGAGTCTTAAGTAAAATAGTGAATTTACTTTTATCAATATTTATAAATACAGGTTCATTTACTAATCTCAAATCTATCTTTAAATCTGTCAGCAAGAGGCCTGGAAGTTCTAAATAAATTATATTTTTAACAACTTTTGTGATATTACAATATTCATTTAGATTAATATTTTTATTGGTAATTACATCATATGCTAAAGCAATATACATGTCTTCAAATTGGAGAAGAGATGTTATTTCTCCTTTTAAGTATTGCTTATTTTGATAGTAGTTTATTTTTTGATTTATTATCCCGGTAATTTTTTTAGTTAAATAAAGAGCTTCTTTAGTACTTTTAGACTCTCTTTCCTTCCATTTGTTTTTGACAAACTTGTGGGAGTTGATAATAAGAATTATTACAGTAATTATTATAATAAAAATAAGAGCGTTTACTATTTCAAAGAGAAGTTCTTTAAAAATTTGCTTAGCACTTCTTTTTACAATTAAATAACTGTCCCATTTAGATAAGTACTTAATATATGTGAGAGAGTTGTCTTCAGCATTGTCAAGAAATATACCGTTTGGAAGATACTTATATTGATCGATCTCTTCATAATCGCTCCCTGAATCTACACCTTTATTAGAATATTTTATTTCGTTGTCTTTTATTAAAAACAGATCTACATTGTACAATCTTTCTAACTGATTAAGGTAACTATTAAAGTTCTTATAATAAAAGCCTCCTCCAGCTACACCTATATAATTGTCTTGACTGTCTAATATTGGAATGTTGATAAAAATTGTAAGAATTTTAGGATAAATTTGATCTATATAAAATACACTATCTCCGTTTTTAGCACTTGAACTTTGTCTATAATCAAAATACCAACCATCTCTTTCTTTATTACTCTCATCTAATAATATTATTTTGTCACTTCCATAATATGTTAAAGATTTATCATCAACAACACTTGCATGTTCTAAGTCATAAGTGTTGGTAAGATTTGTTAAATAAGTTACAATCTCTTTTGAATCTTTTTCCGGATTATTTAACCAAGTTTTTATATAACCACTATCCCTTATTGCTTTTTCTACTTTTGTATATGGGTCAGCAATTGAATTTAGATTTGCCTCTATCCCTAATATTATTTTAGGAAATTCAGTTTTCTTTAGTTTGTTTATATACATTTCTTTTGCAAACAACGAGTAAATAATTAGCAGCAAAAGTATGATAATATAATATTTCTTATTTACTTTAATCATTCACGTCCTCCGAACTAAGAGGAATTATTAGAGAAAACAAGTTTTTTAAATCTTTTGTTTTTTTATAAGTTAAGCTGCTATTATTTAATTGAGCTAATTTAAATGACGTATTTAGACCTAAGCCAAGAGAAATTTCTCCCCCTGTAGGTTTTGTTGAAATTGTTGAGTTTGCACTAAACAATGATTCAAGCTCTTCATCATTTATAACAGGTCCTTCATTTATAATATCAAAGGTAAGGAAGTTGTCGCTTCTTTTTGAATTTACATAAATAGTTGAATTGTAAGGGGAATATTTTACTGCATTATCAATTAAATTATTCAATATTCCTCTAAAAGCTGTTCTATCAAACTTAATAATTTCTGGCAGGTTATTAAGTTGCCATATTATAGTTTGGTTTTTCTTTTTTGCCTTATTATTACTAGATCTTTTTAAATTCTTAATAATATATTTAATATCTATTCTTTCTGGTATATTAACAAAGTTACCATCATTCAGTCTAAAAGCTGCTAATACATTTTGAATTATTTGATTAATCTCTTCACTTGTTATTTGTAGTTCTTCAATATCTTCTCTTATATCCTCTGAAAGATTCTCCTCTTGTGATAAATCGTTTATTAAATTAATTAGTATTGTTAGTGGTGTGTTAATATTGTGTGTAATGAAATATAAGAAGGTGTTTTTTTCTTTTTCAGAAAGTGCAAGTTCATTATTCTTTGAATATAATTCATTTTGATAAATTAAATTTTTAATCCTAATTATCAATTCATTCACTTCTACTGGTTTTATAATAAAGTCATTAATATCTAAATGCCTAAACTCATGTATGTAGAAAAAGGAGCAAAACCTGTTCATCATTATTATGGGAAATTCATGATGCTTTTTAATTTCTCTAATTTTTGAGCATAATTCCTTGCTTTTCTCTCCTGTGCTGTATGGGTTTATTATTAAAAGCTTTATTTCATCCTTTAAAATTAAATCGATTATTTTTCTTTCATCAAATATCTTTAAACACTTAATATTATTTTCTAGTAAAATTGAAAAATAATTATACGTGCTTTTTTCATCATTATCAAAAAGAACTATTGTTATTGTCTTTTCTAAATTAAAAAGATCTTTATCACTTCCCTCATAAATGTTTTCTGGTTTGTGTATTCTATTTGTTGGAACAAGGTAGTCATATCTTTCTTTTAACTCTCTTTTATAGCTTTTAATATTTTCCTTAAGTTTATTAACAACATCTTGGTAATTATTTTCATTGATTGTTTTTAAAAACTCTACTTCACTATCGAAAAATAAGAATAGTTTTCCTAAGTTTTCTAATGCAATTGTTTTTGAGTAATTATCTATATTAGCAATTTTATCAAAGTTTAACTCTTTAATTTCTTCTAATTCTGCTGATAATACTCTTACTTCTTTTTTTTGATTACTATTTCTAACAAAAAAGTAAATTACTAAATACTCTAATAGGGAAAAAAGAATAGTAAAGAGAATTAAGTATTCACTCTTGTTTATGAAAAAGGTTCCAGAAGAGAAATTAAATATTTTCTCCACTATAATTACAAGAGTTAAAACCAAAGGGTTTACTAAAATTATCTTTAAGGTCTGTTTAAAATAACTCCATTTTAAAAAGTAAAAATGATTTTTGTTTTTAGAAAATATTCCAAACAAGAGAGTTGCTAATATAGTAAGAGAGGCAATTAATATTAGCACCTTTAAAAAGCTGAAAACTAATGTTTCTACCTTATAATTATTTTCCCAAGTTTCAATATCTACTATTCTTGGAAAAACATAACTAGCTTCTACATCTTGATATTCTAAAATATATTCATTAGAAGCTTCACTTTCTAAAGACACAATAAAGAATGGACTTGTATTAAACAGCTGTTTATCAGCTATTCTTTTTACAAGAAATAAATCATCCCCTTTTACTTTGTATAAATTGATTGGGGAGCTATTACCTTTTTCTACAATTGCTATCTCACTTGTTTTTTCATTTTCAATTGTTAACAAGCAGTAAGTTTTTAATCCTTTTTTTTGTATTGGATGGGTTTTATCGTAATGGACAAAAAGAAGATTGTTAAAATTTGTTAGCTTTGGCTCTATAAGATGGTCTGAATTAATGTATTTTATACTAAACTGATTATATATTGTGTTTTTGTAAATGTTAGAGAAATCTAGTATTAAAACAATCGCAATAAACAACATTATGTATAACAATATTAAAACAGATTTTACTTTATACAATAATTTCATATTTTATCCCGCAGAGTTTTTTTATATTGTAAGGGATAAAACTTCATTGTCAAGAATTTAAAAGGAGTTAGAAGCCACTTGAGATGAGTGTTAATTAGCCAAAAAAGCACTTATTAGCTTGTTTAAGTCACCACTTTGATTTTTCTACCCCTCTTAGATAAGCTTATAGTTGCTCTACCCTTCTCTCTTTTTTTATACAGTAGAAATGTGCAGAAAATTGTTTTACTAGAAGGAGGGCTTTCAAAGCATATTGCTATTAGTAGAAGATATTAACAAACTATGTGGAGAAAGAGTTATCATAATGTTATAAGAATAATTCTAAGTTAATAGATTGGGTTATTATAAACTTCTTGTATTACAATAAATGTTATACTCTAAGCTAAGCTTTAGTAAAACAATGTTTTTTTAAACATTTTTTATTGTGTAAGTTTTTTGTAAGAAAAGGATGTTATTATATAAACGAAAGACAGGTTAATTTTGAGGAAATATGAAAAGCAAAATATTAGTTATTGATGATGATAAAAGATTAAGTGATTATTTGTCGAGAAAATTAATACAGGATGGGTATGAAGCATATAGTGCTTTAGATGCTGATTCTGCTTATAAACTAATGAATGATGTTTTGTTTGATTTAGTAATTTTAGATATAAATTTAAATGATAAAGTTAATGGGCTAGATATTCTTAAAATAATTAGAAATCAAGATCATTTTCTTCCTGTTTTGATAATTTCCTCTATTAATAATATTAATACTCAAATAGAGGGATTCGATATTGGCTGTGATGGATACTTAGTAAAACCTTTTTACTACAATGAACTAAAAGCTAGAGTAGACAGGTTTCTTTTAAAGAATGAAATGTATCAAGGGGTTAAGGAAAATATAAAAAATGAGATTTCATTTAAAGAAATAAAATTAGATATTGGCACTAGAGATTTATATATTTTAGGAGAATGCATTCCTTTACAAAAACAACTTTTTAATATCGTATTGCTTTTTTTAAACAATCCAAATCAAATTATTACTTTTGATATTTTGATCAATAATTTATCCCTAAATGATTCTAGTGAAAATCCGCTTAACGCTCTTTATGTTTATATAAAGCGACTAAGAAATATTTTTAAGAAATATGACTTAGATTATATTAAAACAGTTAGGAGTATTGGTTACATTTTTTCAAATTAACTTTATTTTTGTAAGAATTATGTAAGATTATAAGGATATAATTGTCTTATCATGAATGGAGGCAAAATTTATGAAAAAATTTAATTTTATTATTATTAGCACTGTAATATTTGTTTTTTTAATGACGGGATGTAGTTCTTTATTTGGACCATCATTAAAAGGTAGCACTCCTGTTAGAAAAGCTCTTGATGGAGCTAAGCAAATTGAAAAAAGTGAAGCAGCTGATGAAAAGTTAATCCAACTATTTAACGCTGAATATGTAAAGGCTTATGAAGAAGTTGATCTACTCCTTAAAGAAGCTAAAGAGGATGTTTCTATATATCTTGATATGACTTATCGAACCTTTGATGATTTAGCTACATCTTATAACAGCATTAAAAACAAATATGGCGCACTAATTACTAGTGAAGTTAGCTTTCCTAATCTTGTAAAAGATTTAGATAAAACAGCTAGCCAAGACTTATATCGCACTGGCACATCTCTAGACAAAAATACAACTGATACAAAAGAAATTGATAAGCATGTAAAGTACATCAAAAAAGCGTATGAGTTAGATGAGTCTTTAAAAGAAGAAGGTATAAAAATTGTTAATGAATATTATATTATTGCAGGCGATATTAAAGCAAAATCTGATGTAAACAATGACCTTAGCTCTGCTATTAATTACTATGAAATGGTATTAAGAACTGATAGTAATAATTCAGTAGCATTAGAAAAAAGAGCTAAAGTTATTAAAAAACAAACCGATCTAAAAATAGCTTCTATAAATGAACTACTTAAAGATGACAAAGGATACGATGATTACTACCAGGCTAACAAAATCTTTGATTCGTTAAATTCAAAAGTACAAGAAGAATATTCAGCTTTAGGAGATCTTATAGAGAAAAAAAGAACTGCTGTTGTTTTATTTTGTGTAAACTCAAAAGATAGATTTAATATTCCAGAAACAAAAGAATTTAAGCCAAATTGGTCAATGAATGAAGTAGATAAGCGACCAAAGAAAATAATTGTTGACTTTGTTAATATAAGAAGCAGTAACCCTAATATCTCAGCTGAATATAATTATGTATTTATTCCTGATTCCAATTTTGGAGCAACTGAATATGACTTTGATACAGAAGTAAGTGGTAATATTACTGTAGACTCTACCAGAAATAAAGCAGAAAAGGCATTATTTGAAACAGCATTGGAAATAGATCCAAATAATGAAGAAGCTAAACAAGCCTTAATGACTGGAACATATAGAAAAACGGTTACTAATGTAAGTCAAGAAATAAATAACATTTACCGCATTTACAAAATAGTCAATGGTGAGAAAAAAGAGATTTACTCTGCTTCAAAGAGTGTTGTAAAAGTTGAATTAGAAGAAATTCAATATATCTCTGGCTCAAAAGCGGCTATTACCAAACAAACTGGGGCAACTTTTGACAAGGGAGATTATTGGGGAGAACGGTTTAACAGATCAAAGATTGAAGATTATTTCTCACCAAGTACCACCAAGGATTTATATAATGGGTATATTAATAATTTAGAAACTTATTTTAACTTGTTTTAGTAATACTTACAAAGTATAGTAAAAAAGGATTTAAAGTTATACTCTTTGTAAAAAGCCTAAAAGCTTAAGGTAATATGCTTTTGATAGTTCTTTACAATTACTAACTCTCTCATAATCAAAAGTAACATATTAAATCTAATTTAAGAGTTTGATTGATAAGTTTAAAATTTATCATTTTGTAGATTTTCAACCTAAGTGTGTAAGTTATGAAAAAAACTTACACACTTTTTCTAAACGATAAAACAATGCCCAACTTAGGGTTATTAAAAAAAGGTAGAAAGAGCTTAATATGTAAACTTTGGTTTTTCTAATCTGAACAGCATTTTACACTATTGAAAACTTCTTTCTCTGCAATATATTATTAAAGCTAAGTTTATTGAATTTTAGATAATATTAACTACAGATTCTTTTTGTAGGGGTAAATAATGAAGAACTTTTTTCATCCTAAAAATTTGCGACTAATTATAAATAAGGAGAAAGTATGCTTTCGAAAAAAACAAATATAATATCTTACATAAATGGAGTTTTATTTACCATATCCATTGTTTTAATCTTATTTTTTGCAATAACCGATGATTCATCAGGCATGGGGTTTAATAGAGAGAAAATAAAAACTTTTAACAAAGGTTGGACAGTAACCTATAATAATGTAATAGAAAAAAATGCTCAGTTACCTCAAAATTATCATCTAAAACCAGGATCAATTTATTCTATCGAAAGAACAATTACCAGAGAAGATTTTATTTATCCAGTTATGAGAATACGCTCTTCAATGATGGATGTATATGCCCATATTGACGATGAGTTAATATATTCATTTGATGTTGCCACAAATGGAACATCACTCTCTAAACCTTACCCTTCATCGTGGCAACTAATAGATTTACCTATATCTGATTCAATTGGAAAAACATTAAAAATAACCTTTTCATCCCCTACTACTCAATTTTCAGGATTAGTAAACACAATAATGATAGGTGAAGGTGAATCACTTGTGCTGAACTTAATACAAGAAGATTTTCTCAATCTTATTATATCTACTTTTATTATTCTCTTTAGCCTTTTTGCTCTTGGTAGTATATTTTGG
>CAZHNE010000085.1:0-4086 GCA_964533775.1 uncultured Spirochaetaceae bacterium
TTTAAAAGAAAAACTCTTTTTTTATTTGAAAAACCCCCTACTATATGTAATAATTCATCTAATAACCTTTTTTTAACAAAAGAATTAATTATGGAGAAATATAGCATGACAAAAGAAAAACTTATGGAACTAATAGAAGTAGCATCGCAAAGAAAACCTGCTTCTCTTTGCATAAGAAATGCAAAAGTTGTAGATGTATTTAATAGAAAAGTTTTTGAAAGTGATGTTTTAATACAAAATGATAGAATAGCTGGATTTGCGAAATGTGGAGAAGGTAAAGGCGATGAAATATTTGATGCAAACTTTTCATACATGATACCCGGCTTTATTGATTCACACGTTCACATAGAATCTTCCCACTGTACACCTGAGGTTTTTTCAAATTTGCTAGTCCCAAACGGTGTAACAGCTGCTATAGCTGACCCTCATGAAATCTGTAACTGTCATGGCTTAGATGGATTAGACTATATGATAGAAGCAAGTGAAGATTTACCACTAAAAATACATTTGATGATACCAAGTTGTGTACCTGCTACAGACTTTGAAAACAGCGGGTCAGTTATGGATGCCTCTGAGATCGAAAAGAGAATAGACCACAAAAGAGTTTTAGGACTAGGGGAAATGATGGATTACCCTGGTGTTATAAACAATAGAGAAGATGTAATTGATAAAATTCAGTTAGCTTATGAACATGGTAAAATAATGGATGGCCATTCTCCTAACATATTTAATAAAGAATTAGATGCTTACAGTGCAGCAGGAATAAAAACAGATCATGAATGTACAACAAAAGAAGAGTTAGAAGACAGAATTACAAGAGGCATGTATGTAATGCTTAGAGAAGGAACTGTTTGTAGAGATGAATTAAACTTATTAAAAGGTGTAACCGAGAAAAACTACAAAAGGTGTCTCTTCTGTACAGATGACAGACAAGTGACTTCTCTTTTAGAAGAAGGAAGTATAAACAACAACGTAAGACTTGCGGTTGCTAACGGGTTAGATCCTTTTATTGCTATTGCAATGGCAACTACAAACTCTGCAGAATGCTATAACTTAAAAGATGTTGGAGCTATAGCTCCGAGGTATTTTGCAAACTTCTCACTTACTAAAAATCTAAAAGACTTTAATATGGAATATGTTTTTATCGACGGAAAGCTTGTTGCAAAAGATGGCAAAATGATTAACGAAGCTAAAATCAAAGAAATTCCGTCTAAAGTTAAAACAACCATGAATGTTAAAGACTTTTCACTTGAAAGACTACAACTTAAACTAAAGAGTAATAGAGTTAGAACAATTGATATAATTCCTGGTGGAGTAGTAACCGCTAAAGGGGAAGCAACAGTAAAGGTTGAGAATGGTCTATACAAGTATGAAGATGATGATATATGTAAGATTGTTGTAGTTGAAAGACATAAAGCAACTGGAAATGTTGCAGTAGCATTACTAAGAGGCTTTGGTCTTAAACAAGGAGCTATTGCAAACAGTGTAGCTCACGACTCTCACAACATTATAGCTGCAGGCAAAAGTGATGAAGATATATTCTTAGCAATAAAAGAACTTATAAGAATTAAAGGGGGAATGACCCTCGCTTTAAATGGTGAAATTATAGACTCACTTTCTCACCCCATAGCAGGGTTGATGAGTGATAGGGAAGCTACTGTAGTTTCACAAGGGTTAGAAAGACTTGTGAAAACAGCGTATGAAAAGTTAGAAGTTAGTAGAGAGATTGATCCCTTTATGACACTTTGCTTTATGTCACTTCCAGTTATTCCAGAATATAAAATAACTGACTCAGGTCTTTTTGATGTAACAGCTTTTGAATATGTAGATATTGAATTGTAGTAGACGAGAATAAGAAAAAAGATGATATATAATATTTAGCTGCTTCTAACTAGGCAGCTATTTTTATGCCTAAAACCACCTCTTTATGTAAATAAAAACATAATGATAATGAAATATTGAAAATAACTCTTTATTTATTGATAAACTCATGTTATTATCAAGCAAGTTGTTTTATAAAACAACTCGCTATAGGTGTAGTATGAAATTTCCAAAAACTGAAAATGATAATAACAAAATTGAAGTTAGAGTAAGACTAAGATGTGAAAATATTTACTTTGGTCCGGGGGCTGCTGAGCTGCTTGAACTAATTGAAAAAGGTGAAAGTGTTAGAGAAGCATGTAAAATGATGAACATGTCTTATTCAAAGGGATGGAAGATAATAAATACAATAAAAGATCAAACAGGCTTTGATGCAGTAATTAGACAACACGGTGGAGCCCATGGCGGAAGAACAGAATTAAGTGAAGAAGGAAAAGCCTTGCTCCTTTGTTTTAGAAAAGTAGAAAATGAAATTAACAGTTTTGCAAAGGAAAGATTTAACTATTACTTAGGGGATGATAATGACAAAAAGACAGTTTAAGATACAGTTTAAACATCCTAAAGTAATAATATTATTGTTTTTCCTTTTGTTTTTATTTGTATTCTTCTCCTCCTTTTTTATAGGAAGATACCCTATAAAACCATCAGAGTTAGTTTTAGTCCTCCTTTCAAGGATATTTCCAATAACTCCTACATGGAGTAAAACAGTTGAATCAATAATTCTTAATGTAAGACTTCCTAGAATATTAAGTTCAGCTATTATAGGGGCTGCTCTTTCTCTTTCAGGATTAAGTTATCAAGGGATGTTTAAAAACCCCATGGTATCTCCCGATATATTAGGAACAACCGCTGGAGCAGGTTTTGGAGCATCTTTAGGTATATTATTAAGTTTATCATATCTAAGTATTAGTTTTATTAGCTTTGGCTTTGGTCTTTTAGCAGTAATTCTTGTTACAACAATTAGTTCAAAACTAATGAACCACAAGACGTTGGCATTAATCCTTGGTGGTATAATGATAAGCTCCTTATTTAGCTCAGCAACCTCTTTTGTTAAACTTGTTGCAGATACAGATAATGCTCTTCCAGCTATTACATATTGGCTAATGGGATCATTAGCTTCTGTTAGAAAAGTAGATGTTATATTTTTATTAATAACCTTTACAATAGGTGTAATACCCTTATTTTTATTGAGATGGAAATTAAACCTTTTAACACTAGATGAAGATGAAGCTAAGAGCTTGGGAATTAATACTGTTTTACTTAGAAAAATAGTAATACTGTGTGCAACTTTAATTACTAGTGCCTCAATTTGTGTTGGTGGAAATATTGGATGGATAGGCCTTGTTATCCCACACTTTACTAGAATGTTAGTTGGTTGTGATTATAGATTGTCGCTTCCAGTATCTATTCTAATGGGATCTTCCTTTTTAATCGTTGTCGATACAATAAGTAGAAGTGTTTCAACAGGTGAAATACCAATAGGTATATTAACTTCCTTTATTGGAGCACCTTTCTTCTTATACCTAATGATGAGGGAGAGTAAGAGATCATGAGTTTAAAAGTTGAGAATTTAAGTTTTAGCTATTTTGATAAACAAGTATTAGACAATATTTCTTTCCAAGTCAAAAAGGGTGAATTTGTTTGTGTTTTAGGTAAAAACGGAGCTGGTAAAAGCACATTGTTTAAACTCCTTTTAGGCTTTTTAAAGAGGGATGAGGGCGATATCTTTATAGAGGATAAATCCCTTGATGAGTTTAATAGAAAAGAGTTAGCAAGAGAAATAGCATATATACCGCAGTACTCTACATCAGCTTTTAGCTACAGTGTATTTCACACTGTGTTAATGGGAACAACTTGTAGATTAGATACATTGGGAAGTCCTAAAGCTAAAGAAAAGAAAATAGCACTCGATGCATTAAAACAGTTTGGAATAGATCATCTTTCTTATAAGAATTGTGATTCAATAAGTGGGGGAGAGAGACAATTAGTTATTTTAGCTAGAGCGATAGCTCAAGGCTCTAAAATATTAGTCTTAGATGAACCAACAGCTAATTTAGATTATGGGAACCAGTTTAGAGTTTTAGACACTATTTCTAGTCTAAAAAAAATGGGATATTCAATTATTCTTTCAACACATAACCCAGAGCAAGCTCTTTGGTTTAGTGATAAAGTAATGTTTTTAGATAATAAGAAAATACTAGCTTA
>CAZHNE010000085.1:4186-5823 GCA_964533775.1 uncultured Spirochaetaceae bacterium
AGTTTCAGATTATCTTCTTCTTTCCTTCTTTTCTAGAATGTATGTAAACGATACTTTAGACTCTTTATTAAAATTAACTAAAAAGAAAATCTTTTACATTATCAACGAAAGAAGAAGTGAAATGGATAATGTTATAGGTTATTTAGACGGTAAAGGGGTTTCTTACTCAGTAGAAAAAATGAGATTAAACTTTAACCAAGTATTATTAAAGGCTGAAATACCTCTTTACATGGATACATATTATTCAAATGCAAATGAAAACAGAAAAAATAAAATATTAAGTAAAATGGAAAGTATAGATAAAACACATGTTGTTTATAAAAATGATAAAAAGATTGCTTTATTTATCATCCACAAGGAGTAGTGCATGCAAAAAAAACTATTATTTATTATCATGTTAACTTTTTTAACAGTTAATATATTTGCTCTAGGGCAAAGTGAAGATGCCTTTTTAGAAAACAAAGAGGAAACTAAGGAGTTTGTTGATTCTCTAGGTAGGGAAGTTGAAGTTCCTGTTAATATAGAGAGAGTAGCTCCTTCAGGGAATCTTTCTCAACAAATAATTTATTCATTAGTTCCAGATAAAATGGTTGGTTGGGGAACTCGTCCCACCTCTGATATGGCAAAATACTTTGATGAAGAGATTATTAATAGACCAGTATATGGTGCGTTTTACGGCAGAAAAGCTAATTTAAACATGGAAGCCTTACTTGTAACTGATCCTCAAATTGTTATTGATATGGGGGAAATTAAAGGCTCTAAAGAAGAGATGATTAAAGACCTTGATGAATTACAAGAAAAGCTAAATACACCAGTTGTTTTTATAGCATCCTATTTTGCTGATTCAGGTTCTACATATAGAGATTTAGGATCTCTTTTAAATGAAGAAGAAAAAGCAGAAGAAAGAGCTAAATACTGTGATGATACTTTAAGAGAAGTTGCTCAAGCAGCTAATAGCATTAAGAGTGAAGAAGTAGTTAACATTTATTACGGAACTGAACCAAATGGATTAACATCTTACCCAAAAGGTAATTTTCACACTCAAATACTTCCTTTAATAAAAGTTGAAAACATAGTAGATGGATCAGGCAATAGTATAAAGGTAAGTCCTGAGCAATTACTAATTTGGGATCCGGATTACTTAATTTTCACTAATGAAGGTGGATATGATTATTTCCATTCTAAAGAAAGTCCATTTAAAGACTTAAAAGCTATGAAAAACAATCACATTTATATGATTCCAGAAGGACCTTTCAACTGGTTTGATAGACCTCCTGCCATTAATAGGGTTTTAGGAATCAAATGGCTAGCTTCTTTAATATATCCAGATAAATATGATTTTGATATCAGAGAAGAAGCAAAGGTGTTTTATAAACTGTTTTATCATTATGAGTTAAGTGATAGTGAAGTAGATGAGTTGTTAATTAATGCAACAAGATAAGAAAAGACTTTTAATTTATTAATCTTTATTTAAAAAAAACAAAACATAAATTTAATTATTTTCTGCTTCAAGAGGCAACTTAAATTTTCCCCTTGAAGTAGATTTTTATTATTCTTTAGAATTAATTGATCTAGATAAATCGACTTTTTCATGTTCTTAAATAGTTTAGCACTCCTATTCTATTTCAAGAAAAGTA
>CAZHNE010000085.1:5923-7410 GCA_964533775.1 uncultured Spirochaetaceae bacterium
GTGTTTTATAAAAAAAGCCTATAATTATTAGTTCTGGATATAAAATAAGGGGAGTGCATATGTTTGAAAGAAAAATATATAAGAAATTATTAAATTGGAAAAAACAATCAAATGGCAAGACAGCTCTTTTAGTAGAAGGAGCACGAAGAGTAGGAAAATCGACAATAGTTAAGTTATTTGCTGAAAAAGAGTACTCAAACTATATAATGATTGATTTCGCATATGCTTCAGATACTATTCAAAATCTATTTAAAGATTTATCTGATTTAGATTTTTTATTTTTACAATTACAATTGCAATACGGTGTGAACCTATTAGAAAGAAAGTCCTTAATAATATTTGATGAAGTTCAGTTCAATCCCTTAGCAAGACAAGCTATTAAACTATTAGTAGCAGATGGTAGGTATGATTACATAGAAACAGGCTCTCTAATATCTATACGAAAAAATGTGAAAGATATATTAATTCCAAGTGAAGAAAGAAAACTTCAAATGCACCCTATGGATTTTGAAGAATTTTTGTGGGCTACTGGGGATAATAGTACCTCTAAATTATTAAAAAAAATGTTTGATGAAAGAATCCCTATAGGAGAAGGACAAAATAGAAATATAATGCGAAAATTTAGGCTTTTTATGCTAGTTGGAGGAATGCCACAAGCAGTCAAAGCTTATGTAGATAGTAATAACTTAGAAATCGTAGATAGCGTGAAAAGAGATATAATCAATCTATATGAAAATGATTTTTATAAAATAGATCCAAAAGGCAAAATTTCAGCATTATTTGAGGCAATACCATCAGAATTAAATAAGCATTCCTCTAGTTATCAAATATCAAGTGTATTACCTAATGATAGAAAAGAAACAATTGAGAATGAAATATCAGAGCTTAAATCATCAAAGACAGTTTTAGCTTCCTATAATGTTAATGATCCTAATATAGGGTTATCAAATATGTACAATAGAGATAAATTTAGGATTTATTTAGGGGATACAGGGTTACTTGTTACACTTATCTTTAAAGACAAAGATTTTACTGATAATGTAATTTACACAAAATTACTAAATAATAAACTGCCTGTAAATTTAGGTATTTTATATGAAAATGCAGTAGCTCAAACTCTTGCTACTAATGGTAATAAACTATATTACCACACATTCTTCGACAAAAAGCAAAAAAGAAATTATGAAATAGACTTTATAATATCACGAGGTGATAAAATATGTCCAGTTGCGGTAAAATCTTCAGGCTATAAAGCCCATAAGTCTTTAGATGTTTTTTCAGCCAAGTACTCCAAAAGAATTAAGGATAAAATTGTAATATATACCAAAGATTTTAAAGTTAAAGATAATACTATATATTTACCTATATATTTGACTATGTTTTTATAATTCTATTATTACTCTTTAATGCTAAATATCCAAAAGTTGATTTAGTTACTGACAATAGCAACTAAACAGTTTTATATAAAAACAGTTCACCCCATTTTA
>CAZHNE010000086.1:0-7371 GCA_964533775.1 uncultured Spirochaetaceae bacterium
TTTGCTCCAAAGTTTTCAGCTTGTTTAAGCATTCTATCAGCAACTTCAAAGCCAGCAATAGGTTCTACTATCCCAGGGTAGTTTTCAATTTTATCAATGTACATAAATTGTCCACCTACCGCTAGTTTTTCTACTACGTGAACAGTTCTACCTGCTCTAGCTCCATATTGAGCTGCAGAAAGGCCTGCAGTACCACCGCCAATAATTAAGATATCAGTTTTGATCATTATATTTTCCTCATTTAAAATTTCATTACTCTTAATATAATCAAAGTAAGGTAAAAAATAAAGTTACAAAGTCACAAAAGGATAAAGTTCATTAAAAGAGAAAGCTCTTTTAGAGACTATAGTTTAATTTGAATTGTCTTTAATTTTTTTATTTAGGGCTATTTCAGCATCACTTTTTCTTATATAAGATGGGCCAAATCCCAGAGGGGAGGGACCGTTTTTTTCATATTCTTCTTTACCTAGAACTGCAAGATGGTAGGCCAAGTCATATACTGCTTCATCTACTTGAATCTCAATATTAGGGATCTTTGTAAAAATATCTGCAGCCTTTAGCTTTTCAAAAAACTTTTTAGAATCAGGTCCTGTAATTAATACTTTCTTTGTATCTTTCAATAAGTCGATAGTATCATTTTCATCTATGTCTAAATCTTTAGTTATTCTTTGGTTGTTTTTAAAGAGAGATATATAGTATCTCTTTTTTCTTGCATCTATTGCAGTTAGGACTGTTCCATCATAGTAAGATACAGGAGTAGAGAGTAGTTTATTTGTTTCTACAGCAACTAATGGAGAGCCACTAGCAGTACTAATTCCTTTTAGAGCGCTCATAGCAATTCTCAGTCCTGTAAAAGAGCCTGGACCTTTTGTACAAACTAGTAAGTCTATATTTTTAAGACTAATGTTTTGGGTTTTTGTTAATTCTATAATTTTAGGAACTAAATTTTCACTGTGTTGTAAGCCACCAGTTATGCTTAAAGAAGATTTGTTTTTATCAGTTAATAAACATAAATACAGTGTGTTAGTACTAGTGTCTGCTGCTAAGATATTCATAAAATATTCCTTCTTTAATTGTTAGTTATTGTTATTACTCTATCGAGGTTTTCATTAATTTTTATGTCTAAATAAATAGTGTTTTCTGGTAGCATATCTTCAATTTTTTCTGACCACTCAATTAAAGTTACTCCATCACCATATAACATTTCTTCTCCACCTAACATCTCAAACTCTTCAGTGCCAGATATTCTATAGAGGTCCATGTGATAGAGAGGGAGAGAACCTTTGTATTCTTGAATTATTGTAAAAGTCGGAGAAACTATTGCTTCATCGATATTTAAATACTTAGCTATTCCTTTAGCGATTACTGTTTTACCGGAACCAAGACTTCCCCTAAGAGAGATAACAGTTCCACTTTTACACAATTTACCAATTTTCTTACCAATTTCAATTGTTTCTTCAGTGCTATGACTTATAAACTGCATGTAAACTCCAAACTATTGATCAGGGGAATGTCTCTCGCCAATATCTTCGTCATGACTCTCTTGAGTTGCCACAACATCTTCAACAACTTCTTCATTAACTGGATCTGATAAATCTTCTCCAGTTTCTTCACTATACTTTTTGATTAAGTGAACAACTAAAGGATCTTCTTCATCAACATTTCTTGCTTTTTCTAAAAGATATCTAGCTTTATCATAGTTTTTATCTTCTAGGTTTAGTAAAGCGTAGTTAGTTAGTAAAGTGATACTGTCGGGTTCTAAATCGATAGCAGTATCTAAATAGAATAAGGCTAATTCTCTTTGATCTTCTTCTAGGGCACAAATAGCTAGTTCGTTATATATTTCACTATTACATTCACCTAGTTTTAATGCTTCTAAGAAGCAGGGTTTTGCTTCTTCATATCTTTGAATTCTTCTTAAAGCCCAGCCTTTAAAGAAATGGGCGTTCCAAACATCAGGGTTTTCTTTTAAAAACTCATCTAATATTTCAATTGCTTTTTCTTCGTTGTATAAGTTAATTTGGTCATAAGCTTCTAGCAATTGAGTTTCATCATGAATTTTTTCATCTATATCTTTTAAAATTTTAGTTACCTGTTCTTTTCTTTCGTCATCTTTGTCGGCTTTTTTCATATAAGCTTCAAACTTTTCTCTAGCCGCTTCAATATTGTTTTGATATACATGGAAAAACCCAATTTCACATAATAAATCTGGATTGTTTTCAAAAACTTTTAATCCTTCATTTAATGTATTTAGTGATTTTTGTTGGTATAAATCATATTCTGTTTCATCATCCCTCTCTTGTGCTTTTACAGCTCTTGTTGAGTAGTGAGTTGCAAGATTAATAAAAGATGCAGGTTGGGGAGCAAGATTGTTAACTGCAATAAATAACTCTTCACTAAAAGTGAAATCTTCAGCTTTTTGTTTTGCTATTGCAGCAAGGTTTAGCTGATTTACAGCATCACTTTGGGCAGCAAGAACAAAGTTTCTATAATATTCAAAATGCTTATTATCGCTTTGCCATGCTATAATCTTAATCATTCCAGCAACTATTCTTTCGATAGTAATGTAGCTTTGTTCAATAGCGGTTTTCCCTTCTGGAAGTTGAATAGGTAGTGGAATTGAAGAATCTAGCGGAAATCCATCGACTGCTTTCTCTAGGCTTTTAGGTAAGTTGATAAAAACAATACCTTCTAACTTTTCTGTTTTGCTCATAAATTTGTCCTCGGAATTTGCAAAAAAATGTGATGTAGATAGAGCTTGTTCTTGAACCTGTATGTTCAAGGGGGAAACTAGTGGCTAAAGATTCTGTTCCAAGACTTACGTCAAGGAGCAATGCAAAATAGCTATTCCGTATCCCATAAATTTAGTTTGAGCCAAGAGACATTGACTCTATCCACATCACTAAATAACTTATTTAAGGTACTTATATAATACACTAATTTAATAAAAAATTAAAGCCTAATGTTTTCCCTTTGATGTGTAGAGAGTACTCAAAAATTGGGTTTGTTTCAAGGGGGGGGTGGTGTATTAGTTTTTATAGTGGAGTAGTTGTTGAGCTTTGTTTCTTAATAAAGAAAGACGAACTTTTCAGTTCGCCTTTTCTCTCAAATGAGTGTTTTTAATGTAACTTTTTATAATTAATTATTATCTAAGTCCTCTAAGTCTTCTAAGTCAAGCAATTCATCTTCTGAAGAGCCACCAGCTGTAAAACTTTCTGCAGCTGAAATTTCTTCATTAAGATTATCTAGCATTTCAATATCTTCAAGACCTTCGATTTCATCTAAGGTTTCTAGTGATCTTGCAATACTTTGAGCTAGTTGCTCTGAGTTATCTCTGTATTCTTCAACATATACTTCTAATTCATTAACTCTGCTATTAGCAAAAGTATAGTCCATTTTAAGTTTATTATGTTCATCATTTAACTCTTCATGAACTTGTTTTAAACTCTCCAACTCTTCTTTTATAGAACTTAATTCACTTGTTAAATCAGTGTTTAGTTCTTGAAGTTTGTTTTTGTCTCTATTTAGAACATCAATAAAAGCTTTAGTTTTTAAAACCTTTTCTTCTAGTTTGCTCATATTTGAATTTAGTAATGTTGCGTCCATACAATTCCTCCTAGACTAGTTAACAGCTAAAGTTTCCTTAACTGTGTCAACAAGACCTTTGAAAGCTACTTTATCTTCAATAGCCATGTTTGATAAAGCTTTACGGTTTAAAGTAATGTTTGCTTTATTTAAGCCATGAATAAATTGAGAGTAAGAAATTCCTTGTTCTCTAACTGCGGCGTTAATTCTAACAATCCAAAGTTTTCTAAAATCTCTTTTTCTTTCTTTACGACCACGGTATGCATATTGACCTGCTTTTGCTACAGCATCTTTTGCTGTACGAAGGTTGGTACTTCTGCGACCGTAGTAACCTTTAGCCTGTTTAAGAATTTTCTTTCTTCTATCTTTACGTTTTGTTCCATCTACTGCTCTTGGCATTTTCTCACCTCTCTCTTAATTGTAAGGAAGCATAGTTCTAACTTTTCTTGCTTCCGATTCGCTTAGGATTCCAGTTTTACGTAATTGTCTTTTACGTTTTGTGGACTTCTTGGTGAGAATATGGCGAGTTCCTTGTTTTGAATAAAGAACTTTACCAGTACCGGTAATTTTGTACCGCTTAGCGGCAGCTTTTCTTGTTTTCATTTTTGGCATTTTGCACCTCATGTTTTTTGCGCACACAGGGAACAAGACTTCCCCCTGCAGCAGCTTTATTATTACGTTCTACGAACGTTTATCTCTTATTTTTTCTAGGTTGGCTTACTATCATACTCATCATCCTGCCTTCCATCATGGCACGACGATCTACGTTGTAAGGGACTTCCATTTCAACAAGTTCTGCTAGAATTTTATCTAGAACAACTTTACCTAATTCAGTGTGAGCAAGCTCACGACCACGGAAACGTATTGAAACCTTAACTTTATTACCTTCATTTAAGAATTGAGCAATTGCTTTACTCTTTGTAACCAAATCATGACGTTCAATTTTTGGTTGCATTCTAATTTCTTTCATTTTGATAATTGTTTGATTTTTTTTAGCTTCGCGTAAACGTTTTTCTTGTTCATAACGATATTTTCCAAAATCTAATACTTTACAAACTGGAGGATTCGCATTAGGAGAGACTTCTACTAAGTCTAGTCCCTGATCTTCAGCAAGATTAATTGCGTCGTATGTTTTCATTACACCTCGTTGTGTACCATCTGCATCAATTACAAATACTTCCTTTGCGCGGATAAATTTATTAGCCCGTAAATCCTTAGTAGCCATCTAACTCCTTGTGAATTACTTTGTAAAACACGTTTAAATTTTGAAATTTATATCACTTAAAATATGATATCTCCGACAATACTATCATAGCTATGAAATTGAGTCAAAGCATCAGTATTGTTTTATTTTAAAAAATGTATAAAAAACCACCCCAAAATTAAATTGAGATGGTTATTATATTTAATTATACTAAGCTTGGTTAGCACTACCTAGAACGTTAATGTTCTTGTGTTTGTACATTTCTTTTAAAGCTTCACGAGCTGGGCCTAAGTATTTTCTTGGGTCAAACTCACCAGGACTTTCAACAAATACTTTACGTATTGTAGCTGTCATAGCTAATCGTCCATCACTGTCAATATTAATTTTACAAACAGCACTCTTAGTAGCTTTTCTTAGTTGTTCTTCTGGAATTCCAACACTGTCTTTTAATTTACCACCGTATTTGTTAATCATGTCAACATATTCTGCTGGTACTGAGGAAGATCCGTGTAATACAATTGGGAAGCCAGGAAGTTCTTTTTCAATTTCTTCTAAAATGTCAAAGCGTAGTGGAGGTGGAATTAAAACACCATCTTCATTAACTGTACATTGTTCTGGTGTAAATTTGTTTGCACCGTGGCTAGTTCCAATTGAAATTGCTAAAGAGTCAACGCCAGTTTTGCTAACAAAGTCAACAACTTCATCTGGTTCTGTATAAGTTGAGGATTCTGCAACTACATCATCTTCGATTCCTGCTAGTATACCTAATTCACCTTCAACTGTTACATCAAATTTGTGTGCATATTCTACAACTTTCTTAGTTAATGCTACGTTTTCATCATATGGTAGGTGAGAACCGTCAATCATTACTGAAGAGAAACCGTTGTCAATACAATCTTTACATGTTTCAAAGCTATCTCCGTGGTCTAAGTGTAGAACAATTGGAATTTCACATCCTAGTTCTTTAGCATATTCTGTTGCACCACGAGCCATGTTTCTTAATAAGTTAATATTAGCATAGTCTCTAGCACCTTTTGATACTTGTAAAATTACAGGTGATTTTGTTTCAACACAAGCTTTGATAATAGCTTGTAATTGTTCCATATTATTAAAGTTGTAAGCAGGTACGGCATAACCACCTTCTACAGCTTTCTTAAACATTTCTCTTGAGTTTACTAGACCTAAGTCTTTGTAAGAAGTCATATTGTTTGCTCCTTGTTAATTTGGTTTTATATACTTCAATGTTATATTTTTGTTGCGTTTCGGTCAACAACATAGTAGGAGTATTGACCAATGAATTGACTCTTGTTACTGTTTTTTTATGAAAAAGATAATTAAAAAGGTGTTTTTAGTGTTATTTTTAGTAATAATAGCTGTTTACACTATTACTCAAATAATTTATTACACTAGAAAGCCAGTATATATAGTCAGTGACTCTCTTTATTATGATACTACAATAAAATATCAAAAAACTGCTTTGAAATATAATGCTTTGTTAAAAAATAACAAAATAATATATGTTGTAGATAAAGAAAGTGATGGAGGGTGGATGACTTATGATTATAAAGAGGGGGCAAACATTATTCTCTCTCCATACATATCTATGCTTTACAGTTTAGATACGAATATATCTTTTTCTAATCCAGTAATAACTATTGGTAAATCTAGTGAAGGTGAGTTATATAATGCCACGGGGGACTACGTTAGTGGTTTTGAAATCTTAGCCAAAGAACTTAAATCCAAGAGTAAAAATGTTTATTTAATTAGCAGTGATGATTGGCCTCAAAGTACTATCAAGGCTAGTGCTTTTCAAAGAGCTTTTGGGTCTGAAGGTTTAACTTATATAAATCTTAGGGGTAACGAGTTAGAACAAAAGGCTTATGAGATTGTTGAAGGAATAAACACTCAAGGAAATGTTGAAGTTGTTTCAACTGGAGCTTCTTTAATATCTTACTTTTCTAGGATTGAAAACAGTATTAATTACAGTCTTGAAGCTTACCAAGCTTTAAGTGTCCCTTCCTTTTCTCTTCATTATATTATTTATGAAGATCTACTTCCTCTTTTAGAAGACAATTCTAAAGATATTGTTTTACAAACTAAAATTAAGAACAACCAAGAAGGTGTAATAAATTTCTTTTTACATTTGTTGCGATCTCTTCAATCTCTTGCTTTTTGATTTCAGCAGCTTGTTTATATGCCAAGGGAATTAGTAGGGGTGTGTTAAGTTTTCCTCTAAAGGGCTGAGGAGGAAGAAATGGTGCATCTGTTTCAAGAAGTAGTCTTTCTAGTGGTACATATTTAAGAACTTCTCTTAACTCATCATTTTTTTTATAAGTAATGTTGGCAGCAAAAGAAATATAAAAGCCTTTATCTAATGCTATTTTGGCAAATTCAATATTAGAAGAGAAACAGTGGATTATCCCGCTTTGGCTAAAGGAATTATTTTTTATTATATTAATTATCTGCTCATCGGCTTCTCTGTTGTGGATAATAATTGGAAGGTTGTGTTTATTAGCTAAGTTTATTTGTTTTAAAAACAAATCTTCTTGCAATTGTTTTGTACCATAATCCCAATAGTTATC
>CAZHNE010000087.1:0-7193 GCA_964533775.1 uncultured Spirochaetaceae bacterium
TGATTTCAATTCACACCCCCTTGCGAGGGCGACTCAGATGCGTTAGGTCAAGCGTGTTACAGGACTGGGATTTCAATTCACACCCCCTTGCGAGGGCGACTGGCAGGAAATTGGAGGACGTATGACCGAGTTGATATTTCAATTCACACCCCCTTGCGAGGGCGACTAGCTTGAGAGAAAGCGCCTATATTCCTAGTGTGATTTCAATTCACACCCCCTTGCGAGGGCGACTAGCTAATCATACTGATAATCTAACAAAATTGATATAAATATAATTTATTTGTTTTTTAATGTTATAATAACAACTTAAAATTATAATAATAACAAGTTTTTTGGTGCGAGTAACCCTTTGAATTCCTGTTATCATTATCTTCGCACTAAACAAAAATAAAACCTTCAGTATCATAAGATTTTTTATTTCCATAATGCTCTATCTTTTTATGATAATCAGATCCTAATTTATAAATTCTTATTGAATCTAACTTAAAATCAATTATTTGAAGCAATTCTTTTTTAAAAACTAGATATTGGGAATAATTTAAATCACATTCAAAAACTGAATATTGGACTCTTTGCCCACAATTCTCACAGAGTTTAGAAACTTTTCTAAGCCTGCGTTTACCGTGTATATTTTTCGATTGTATATCATAAGTTATTAATATTAACATTCTTTACTTCCATAAAAAAACAGGATAATTTTTTATATCACCTCTTATAAAACGAGCAAATAACAAAGCTTGTAGGTGCGGTACTAAACCCCAACTGATTTTCTCTTTTAAAAAAGGATGCAAAATACAATCCTTTTTTCTCTCTACCCAATATTTCAAGAAAATTTTCCTTCCTTCAGTTTTTAATAAAACAGATCCATTAGGTTCTATTATGAAATGAGTAGATTTCACATATTTTTTATTTATCAACATTAAAACAAATTTATCAACAAAAGGTGCTCTAAGTGACTCTACTAAATCTAAGGCTAAAGAAATTCTTCCTGGGCGTTCTGTGTGATAAACACCTACATAAGGATCAAGTCCCACTCCATATAATGCATTTGCGCACTCAGTTGTCATTATCGTGTAACCAAAAGATAATAAAGCATTTACCTCATTCAAAGGTGGTCTTCTGGAACGCTTTTCAAACACAAAATCTTCATTCAAAATCAATTCATCAAAAACTCCAAAATATTGACGAGCAAAATCTCCTTCAATTCCTAATAGATTGTTAAATGCTGTGCACTCTTTTGTTAGCATTATACCTTTGTATAAATTCTTTGATATTTCTTTTAACTTTACTACATCAACTTGCAGACTATGATCTCTAGTAAACCTTTCTAAAACCCATCTACTATTGTATAGTTTAGAAGCTACAATATTTCTAGCAATTGATATTTTAAAATCTATTGAATCACATAATCTATATTGCTGTCTTCTAAGAAGAACATTTCCTCTAATTTTTCCGTTACAACTTGTCAAAAATTTTCCATTTGGCTTAAAAAAACTAATGCCAATCCCTAATTCACCACATTTACCCATTAAAGCTGGGCTTGCACCCGCATAAGAAAAACAAAGAATATTATCAAAAATATGTAATGGAAATTTAGCTATTATCTTCTTGTTCTCTTTTATTACAACGTCTTCACTAGCTAAAGCTAAATATCTATCTTCTGATAAAACAAATAATGTGTTTAATATTTTTTTCATTTGATATCATCCTTATACATGCTTTCAAAATATTCTGTTAAACTTGTTTTTTTCTTAATTTTTGGCATACAAATATCAAAAAGTGAACAAGCTTTACATTTTGCTGAATAACTGGCATTTGTATTTCTTCCTACTTTCAATAATTTATGCATAGAATCATAACATTTAATCACAAATTCTCGATAATCATTAATTTTGACAACTTCTCTATGATGTGTTTTACCATAATATAAATACCCTTGAGAAATAGTACAATTGAACATTTCTTCTAAACAAATTGCTTGAGCCACTACTTGATAACGATCAGCATCAATTAACTTAGATTTTCCACTTTTATACTCAACAGGAAAAATATCCCAGGTTCCTTCATATTTTTTTAATTTTACATGACTATCTAAATTCCTTTTAAATTCAACAATATCACATTGTCCAGAAATGCCTAAAGAAGAAGATGAAATACGTAATCCTCTAACAGTTAATGTATCTCCTCTTAATTCTTGAAAAACCTCATCATGAGCCCTACTATGAAACAAATTCCCGACAGTGGTCAAATAATTCTCTGACCACTGTTGTTCTATGTGAATCAAACACCATTGCCTCTTACAAAAAACAAAATGTTGAATTCCTGATAATAAAATGAAATCTTCTTCTTGGTAATTCATTAATTAATCCTGGTTAAATGAACTCCTTCTGGCAATTCATCTTTAACTGAAATAGTATAATCACAGTAACCTCTAGCTACGTCAACCGAAGGTTTTTTACAAACTGTTACATTATCAAATAATAAGTTTGAAGGGCATTTTCCTAATTCATTGCCATGTTTAAAAATAATTAACTCTCTACAAGACATCTTCCCTCTTGCTGCTGAACGATCATTTTCAAACATATTAAAAATCGCTTCCCAAAGCAGGTTTAAATCCTCTTCTGAAAACCCAGTATTTTTTCTAGCCAAATTTGCTGAGACAAATCCTTCTGCTCTATACAAAGCATAAGGTATAATAAATTTTCTTCCCATTTCATTTGTTTTCTTTAAAGAATCTTTTTCAGTTGTTACCGCTACTCTAGTAATTGTTATTTCCTGAGGAACTATTGGATCAATACTTCGTGAAAATCCAAGTTGAACTGGGCCTCTTACTTGACCGCTATTGAGATTATTTTTAACAAAAGTAGTCATTACAGCTCCAAAAGTTCTAATGTCATAGAAGTTATCACACATATATTTTTTTATTAATTCATCTTTTTCTGTATTTTTTATTTTTTTTATAGCTTCACCGGAAACATTTAAATATGAAAAGGCTCTTTCATCACTGACATTTAATGGGACTCCTTGCTTAATATAAATTTCAAACCCCGGTTGATTTTCTTTTACAGTTTCCACATAGTTCCTTATTTTTCTTTTAATACAAACATCAGTAACAATGCCATATCCTGTTTCAGGATCAGTGCGTGGCATATTCCCAGCATCTGGATCACCATTTGGATTACCATTTTCTACATCATATAAAATAACAAAATCATACCTATTTTTAATCACTTCACTCATATCAACACTCCTTTACTTCTTTTTTTTCAAACCTTTTTTGAGTTTGGTGGTAATATCCTAAAATAAAAACACCTTGTTTTTCTAATTTCAAATGCGAAGGAAAATCATCAATTCTAATAATAATATCCCCTAACTGCTTGTTGAAATAGGTTTTTAAGCCTTCATCTATTTTTTTTAAATGGAAATTACTTAACTTTAAAACAATTGGAAAAGTAATTCTTGGCGTTGCGCAAGCACTGTTAAAATACTTATCTTTTATTGTTGCATTTATTCCCGGATTAGCTTTTTCTTGGATATGTTCTAGCAGCGCAAAAAGTCGCCCCAAATTATAAGCAACATTCGTGCTATTTTCATTTAAACTCATACCTAAATCCTCCTTTTGAAAAATACCTTTTTTATTTCTTATTAAATATGCTTTGATTATTGCAACTTTATTAGCTGACACTTTTTCTACTTTTTTAGTTTTTTTCCCATCACCATCTTTATCTACAGTTGCGCGAATTCTTAAAATAATATCTAAAAACAATCTCTCTGGATATTTATTTCCAGATATTATTGCCTTTAATAAAGAGCCTGCCAAAAGGGGAGATGAAACTTTCTCCTTTGACCTAGTTCTGACAGTTTCTAATAATAAGTTATCCAAGGATAAATATTCGATTCTATCATATTTAGGTCTCTGAATTCTTAACTGGTTATAATGCTTATAAATTGACTCAAGTATTTCTCCAAAAGAATTTTTATAAAAAAATCTTACTGATAAGCGAGCATTATTAGGCGATAAGCAAATAATATTGAAATTATCTTTTAATGATATATTGTCATCTAAAGGGTATCCATTTTCAATTTTACTCATTATACCTTTTAACTTTAATGACTGATCTTCATCGTGACAGATTGAAACTCTGAAAATATCTTCACATATTTCATAATTTACGGATTCTGACCAATAAATACATGTATCTTCACCTAACATAATTTTATTTTCTTTAACATTTATTAAGTAATTTAAAGCGCAAATATAAGCGAAAGAAGCTTTTTCACCTATAGGAGCATTGTTTCCTCGAGATTTACCAAAAGAATCGTAAGCAGAATTATTATAAGAAATCAATGATGCTCCTGCAGTGTGTGCCCCAGAGATCCCCCTAACTTTTCCATGAATAGTTGCTACTGAATCTTTTTCTCCAGAAACTAAACATATTTTTTTCTCCTTACCTTTGCTTTTTATTGTGAGATAGTTGCTCCATACTTCTTTTATACTTTCTATATCATGTAAATACTTATCTGAAACTTGAAAAATAAAATTATATTTTGTCATTTCTTCTGATAAGTTGTTCAATATTTCATTTTCATATCCCTCTTCAACATTCCAATTGGTGTAAAAGCTTTTAATTGCCTTTGAATAAACATCATTACAGTTTTTAAGCAAAGAAAGATGAAAATCCTTAGAGCTATTAAAATACTTAAGCGCTTTTATTTTATTTTTATCAATTTCTTTTTTAATTTTATTTATCTTGGACGAATTTTTAATTTCATCCTTTCGCAAACTATCTATTTTTGTTAAATTTGCTTTTGAATTATAATACCCAAACAAATATTTAGAATTATCACAAATAAAATAAGGTTTAGCTCCACTTGTTGTTGGCTCATGAAATGGGACTTCCATTTTTTTAGGGACTTCTATTGTTTTTTTAGCTAAAACTTGTTTATCAAACACTGGTATGATTTGAAGCACCTCACCACACTCAGAGAGAACAACTACCCCAGCAACCTTTTCCAAGCTCCAACCACTAGTTGGGACTAGACCTTTTTTTTCTAATTTATAATACTCATTTACTAAGGCTTTAATCATCCTAAAACCTCGCACTTTCTTAAATCCAAAACACCATTTTCTAACACAGCTGGAAAGAATAAAGGTTTAATATCATTTGGATTTGAATAATCCATATCATAAAGCATTAAGCCAAGTGATCTAGTATTTTTTTCAAAGCCTTCATAATAGTTTGTTGGTTCACAAAAATTTGCTGTAAATTCTCTACATCCAAAAAAAGGTTGGTGAAAACATTGCCCTTTTTTTATTCTCCGCAAAGCAATATTATAAACCTTCTTGTGACTATCAGCAGCTACAACTTTACTGTCCAATGCAAAATGAGCCTCAATGACATAATGAACATCTTTTAATACTGTTGATGCTCTTTGGACGATTGATTCTCCGGAATATAAAGCCATATTTTTGTTTTTTTTAAAGTTGCTCATTGAAGTAGACGCTAAAATTTTATGTTTTAGCTCATTTCGTCTAAAATTTGTAAATTTAATAGGATTAATTACAATAATTCTATCAATTATCCATTCGATACCAGGGTGCCAATAAATAGCTCTTAATAAACCTTTTGCAGCAGATGGAGTAATTACTTCATATGAATATCTTTCAACCTTTAACTCTGGACGAGTAAATAATGCATAGTCTCCCCATACTTCTAATTTTATTCCATATCCCAAAATCTCCTCCTTATTTAATAAAAAAATGATTCACAAGTAACGTCTGAAGAATTACTTAATCCAAACTTTTTATCATACTTACTCACATTATCGAGAATAAATATTCCGTCATAATTTTTTACTATATGAGATTCTAATAATTTCTCTAATTTCCATTTTCTTACATTTACACAATATTGATTCAACTTTCTTATTTTTTTTGTAGAAACATATCCGCTTTTTAACTCACTTATTATCTTTATTGATACATCATCAAATGGAATAAAAATTGTATATTGATCATCATCTATTAACGAAAAACTTTTAGCAATTTTTTTAAAAGGAATGTTTTGTACATTACAACTTTGCATCTCCAAAATGCCTTTAACATCAAAATTGTTTTCACCTGTCGCTTTGTATAAATATCTATAATAAGAATCTATTAAACTTGCATCATTAAAATTAAAACCTTTTTCTTTTAGTACCAATTTAGTTATTTCACTTACCTGAAGCAAACTTTTTGGAGTTCGTTTATTATACTTTTCCTCTGGATCAAAAATTGTTACGATGCTTTCTTCTTTTGTTCTGCTACCCTCTCTGTTACATCGTCCTGCAGCTTGAATAATATTATCAGCACCAGCAGTGGCTCTATAAACAGATGAAAAAGACAAATCAACTCCAGCTTCTATTAATGAGGTCGATATTACTAAACACTTTTCATTATTTTTTAGGCAATTTGTAATTTTAAATATTACTTCACTCCTATGAATAGGACATAAGTCAGTTGTTAAGAAAAAAATGTTTTCACTATTAGAAATATCAACTAATTGAAAAAGTTTTAAGGCGTGAAATTTTGAATTTACAATACATAATACTTGATGTTTATTTTTTAACTCACTGGCTAAGTCAATATCTGAAACTTCTCCAATATATTTATAAGTTACACGTATTAAATCTTCAAAATCACATAAATTGTCATCTATCAATAATTTGCTTATTATTTTCATATTTTTGAGAAATTTACTTAAAGGTGGTTGAGTTGCACTGCAAAGCATAGTTGAACATTTATAGTTATTTACTAATTCACTTACTGCATATAAACAAGGTTTTAAATAATCTGTTGGGAGCATTTGCACTTCATCAAATATGACAACACTATTTGCTATATTATGTAATTTTCTTGTTTTAGAAGATTTGTTAGAATACAAGGAATTAAAAAATTGAACATTAGTTGTTACTATTATAGGCATATCCCAATTTTCTGTTGCTAATTTTAAACTTGAGGCTTCTAACTCATCATCTTCAAAGTCAACATTTGAATGATGCTCTAAAACAACATCACCAAAAATTGATCTAAAAACCTCAGCATTTTGTTCTATTATTGAAGTGTAAGGAATGACATAAATTATTCTTTTCATATTATTTTTGATTAAATGATTTAGGGCAAATGAAAAAGATGATAATGTCTTTCCAGTTCC
>CAZHNE010000088.1:0-2950 GCA_964533775.1 uncultured Spirochaetaceae bacterium
AAGTCTTTTCCTCTATAAAGACAATACCTTCCATTTTTCTCAACAATCTTTGCATAATGGCCTGTTGCGAATTTATCAAATTCAATATTACTCTTTTCTGCTTCTTCAAGCATTGCTTTAAACTTAATCTTTGCATTACACCACACACATGGATTGGGGGTTCTTCCGTTTAGATACTCATCTTTAAAGTTTTTAAGAACTGTGTTTTGAAAATGGGAGGATAAATCTAATAAGATACTCTCTATATCTAACTTTTGTGATATTTCTTTTACTTTTTGTAATTCTTCTTCTTTGTTAGGAGCAAAGCAGTAGTTTGTCTTTTTAGTGACATTTAAATCACTCTCACCACTACCTAAAATCATTGTAATAGCTTTTACATCATGCCCTTCTTCTTTTAATATATGTGCTGCAACAGCAGAATCTATTCCACCACTTAATCCAACTAGTACTTTCATAATTAATTTCCTTATCTCTAAACTAAACTCTGTTTAAATTAACAGTTTTTACTATTTCATCTATTTTATTTAATTGAAATAACTTTCTCTCATCTATTATTTCAAAATCTTTCTTTAATGCAAAAGGTGTTACATCTACAAAAAACTTATTAGCTCCATGCATCAATGCATCTATATTTCCTTGCTTATCTGCAAACCCATATTTTGAGTCTTGAGTTGGTTGCCCCGCTGTTATTTGTGCCTTTGGTAGTAATAGTCTTAAGATAGAAATGCTTCTTAGTAATATATCTACATTTCCAAAAGGGGTATCCTTAGCCATTATAGAGTTTTTAGCTGGTATGTAAGGAACTATTGGTACCCAAGATGGCTCAAGCTCTGCAGTTAGCTGAATATCGCGAACGGTATCATCTAAAGTTTGATTTTTTAATCCAACAATACTGCCTGTTCCTAACTCTAAGCCAACTTCTTTAACATTTCTTATTAAAGTCATTCTTTCTTCAAAGTTAGTATCTGGGTTACACTCATTAAAAACAGTTGGAGAAGATACTTCAAACTTTATTGTAAACATATCTAATCCAGCATCTTTCAACCTTTTATATTCACTTTTGTTAAACTCGCCTACTGCAAGATTTACTCTTAAGCCTAAGCTCTTAGCTTCTTTAATATATTTAATATAATGATCTATTGTTACCTTTGGGTTTTCTCCACCAATTAGCATAACACTATTAAGAGATAAATCTTTTACTGTTTTAAAACTTTGAATAACAGAATCATCATCAAGAGTAAATCTATTAATCTCCCCATTGTTTCTGTTTAATCCACAGTAATGGCAATTGTTTACACATTTATTGCTTATTGATAATAAGCCTGTTGTATAAACTTTTGAGTTATTTTCTTTTTTAAATACATTAAAAGCTTTTTCTTTTACTTCTTTATTAAAGGTTTCTCTATCTATTGTTAAATAATGTTTAATTAAATTGAAATCATTTTTCATATGCTTTTCCTCAAGTAGACTTTACTAGAGTTTTATAATTTATAAAAGATTGGAAGGTTAAAAAGCAAAAGAAAAAGCTCTCTACATATAGTAAAGAGCTTATTCGAGAGCGACGGGGATCGAACCCGCGATCTTCGGCGTGACAGGCCGACGCGATAACCATCTTCGCTACGCCCCCTTAAAGACAATTGTTAAATTATAGAATTTATAGCTTATTGTCAATAGAAATTGTGAAAATTGTTTATGATCTTTGTAGAAAACAATATTCTCTAAGTATAATAAAGAGCTTTATGTCTAAAAGATATAAAAGCATATTTTTTAGACATTTCTTATTTAAAGCTAAAAAGGCGATTCGCTATTGATAATTATAAAGAATCACCCTTTTAGCTAATATTTTTATAACTAAATTTTAAAACTAACTGTAGCAATGCTATTTTTTGAAATATCTAGTTTTAAAACTGTTTGTTGGTACCTAATTATACATTTCTGTTGTTCTAAACTAGAGTTTAGTACAACAACGTAAACAATAGAATTTTTTTTAAAAGAAACAACTTCTATTTTTTCAGAATATGAAGAAGATCCTATTATTGTGGCTTTATTTATAAACTGGCTAAAGTGTTTTATATAATAATACTCTTCTTTAAGAGATATTCTACTATAATCTTCATTAGCCATAATTGGCGCAACACAATAGTTTCCAACGTGATTAGGTCCTCCTGAAGCATCTAAAAGCAGATTCCAATCAAGAAAAATATGGAGCCCTGCATTTAAATCACCTATTATCTCATGCGCATAACGTTGAGCATTTTGACAACTGCTTAGATCGCTTTTTAACAATTCAATACAGTTTTCAGTTGAAATGAGCATAAGGTTTGGGAAAGTTTCTTTTATCATTGAGATGGCTTTAAAATGGTCTCCACTATACCAGTGAAAGCCTGCAGCTTTAATATACCTTTTTGCTAGAGGATTTTCATTTATTTTACTAATTCTTTCAAAAGCACGATCTTTATTGTGATCCCACCCAATAATTTTTACACTTTCAAGGCCTTGTCTTTCTAACTCTGGTCCTAAAAACTCTCCAATAAAAGTAGCTTCTTCTGCTGAAGAATAGCAACAAGAATCCCATATCTGCACTGCATTTGGTTCATTTTGTGTTGATATTGCAAAAAGAGAAAAGCCTTTTTCTTGATATTTCTTTATATAACTTACTAGATATTTAGCCCAAGATTCATAATATTCTTTCTTTAATTTACCCCCATACTTTCTATCCATATTATCTTTCATAAATTCAGGAGGTGACCAAGGAGCAAACACTAACTTTAAATTATCATTAAGATTTTTAGCCTTTTCTATAAAAGGAATTATGTACTTATTTGCTCTTTCTAGAGAAAAGTCGTCTATTTGTTCTAAAGAGGTAATTTCGCTATATTCCCCTAATGAAAAATCACAACTATCCACTGGCACTCTTGCGAACTGATAGTTTAATCCATTTTCACTAAAA
>CAZHNE010000088.1:3050-7173 GCA_964533775.1 uncultured Spirochaetaceae bacterium
GATATTGGTGAATTATGATTGTCCATCTTTTTATAAGTCCAAAAGTTCCAATGAATATTTAGTCTTTCATACATTGAAAAAGCCATAGTATACCAATCAATATTATTTTCTCCACCTTCCCCCATAAAAAGAGGAGTGTTGAGAGATTTAGAATATTGTAAAAACTCTTTTATGCTTTCTTCATCTGGATTGTTCCAGTACTTATGGAATTGCAACATTATATTGTTTTCTTTAACTTCTTTTTTTGTTAAAGGTTTAAAAATAGAGAAATCAGATGACCAGTGAACTCCCTCTAAAATAATTATGTGTTTTGTATCAAATTCTCTAATAGCTGATATTATTTTTCTATATAATGGTAAAACCATAGAATTATATTCACTAAAAAAGTCTGGAAGAGGTTCGTTTAATAGATCATAACCTGCAATAATCTCTTCATTAGCATAATGTTTTGCTAATAAGCGCCAACAATCACAAAGCTGCTTTCTATAGATAGGATTTCGAAACAAATCAGGACTATCGTTAAGACTATCATCAATATTTTGACCAGTTTGCCCTCCTGGAGCAGCGTGCATATCTAAAATAACATAAACATTATATTTCTTACACCAACCAATACACCTATCAAGAACTTGTAGTATATTTTGGTTAAAGGTAACTTCTTTTGATTCTAAATCAAATAAGGTTCTTGCATTGATTGGTATTCTAATACTGTTAAAACCTTGATCTCTTATAAGCTTTATATCAAATTCGCTTATATATTTGTCATAATACTGACTCCAAAAATACTCAGCATATTCTTGACCACATGTTTCTTCTATAAGCTTTTCAATACGTCTAGGACGATCACAAGCTGTATAAAACTTAAGCATATAACCCTCTGGAACAAGCCAGCCACCAAAGCCAAAACCTTTTAGGAATATTTCTTTATCCCCAACTACTAATTTACTATTTTTTATTTGTAAAAATCCCATATTTAACCCTTTAAAGCACCGTCAGATATGCCTTTTAATATTTCTTTTTGGAAAAGTGAATAAAACACAATTACAGGAATTGCAGCAAGTATTAAAGCACTTAATATTGCAGTCCAGTCACTACTGTATTGTCCAAATAAAGTGTTTGTAGAAAGCAGAAGTGTGTATTTCTTATTATCCGAAATTACTATTAGGGGTAATAAAAAATCATTCCATATCCACAACAAGTTCGTTATACATACTGTTACTGTTATTGGTTTTAAAAGAGGAAAAACAATAGAGGTAAAAACTTGAAAGTCATTACATCCATCAATAATACCAGCCTCTTCTAATTCCTTTGGTATTCCCTTTACAAAACCATGGTAAAGAAAAATTGCCATACTAACACCTAATCCCGCATAAACTGCCCCAAAGCCTATAAGGGAGTTTTTAATTTTTAATGTTAAAACAATCTTATAAAGAGGAATCATTATTGAGTTAAAAGGTATTAACATTGAGAATATAAAAGCAGAAAATATAAAAGCAGATAATTTAGTTTTTGTTCTTGATAATTTCCACCCCGCCATAGAGGATAAAATTACAATAGAAGTTACTCCAACAACTGAAATTAAAGAGATATTTTTCAAACTTCTAAAATAATGCATCTTTTCAAATGTTCTTACATAATTTTCAAAATGTAGTTGTTTTGGAAAGGCAACTACGTTTGTAAGCAATTCTCCATTGGTTTTGAAAGAATTCATTAAAGCCATAAAAAGTGGAGAAACCCAAAATATAGCTAAAATTGAAAGAAAGCCCCATAATATGCCTTGTTGTACTTTTGCTCTAGTAATCATAATTCAAGCTCTCTCTTTTTCATAAACTTAATTTGTATTACTGTAACAACTAAAACTATTGCAAAAAGAATTGTTGATTTTGCAGTTGCATAACCAAATCTAATATTGTTTTTAAATGCTTCTTCGTAAATATTCATAGAAACAGATTGGGTAGCCCTTCCCGGTCCTCCTCCAGTTAATGAAAAGATTACATCAAAAACTTGGAATCCTGCATTTAGTGTCCAAAAAACACAAATAGTAAGAGCATGTCGTATCATTGGTAAAATAATTTTGAAGAAACATGTCCAAGTTCCAGCACCATCAAGATATGCTGATTCTTTAATTGAAATAGGAACTCCTTGAAGAGAAGCTATATAAATTATCATTAAATAACCTACCATAGCCCACGAAGAGACTATAATTATTGCTACAAAGCTCCACTTTGGATCTCCTATCCAAGAATGGTCAAGAAATTTCATCCCATAATTATCTGCAAAATAATAAAGTACTTTAGTGAAAATAAACATCCACATATAGCCACCAATAATCATGCTAATCATATTAGGCAAGTAAAATATAGTTCGGAAAAAACCATTTGCTTTATTAAGTGATTCAATAAGCACAGCTAGCAACAAAGCTACAACATTAGCTACTACTACCATTACTACAACATATTTTAAAGTAAAAACTATTGAATTCCAAAAATAGATATCAGAAAAAATTTCTTTAAAGTTATCTAATCCTATAAAATTAAAGTTTTTATTTAATCCATTCCAGTCCGTTACTGAATAAATTATTCCAAACAAAGCTGGAAGTAATTTAAAAATTAGGTACACTAACATAGCCGGTAATGTAAACATCAACAGGCTAAAGTTTGCTTTTGCTTTAGATTTCATTTATCCCCCTGAAAAGAGAAACGGGAAGAATTATTCCCGTTTCCTTCAATTGAAAATGTTTATTTGTTCAGTTTGTTTGCTTCTTGGAAAGTCTTATCCAATCTTTGAATAATTTGATCAACAGTTACAGCACCAACATAGTACTCTTGTAAAAGTTTTCCTTGTTCATTGGTTACTGAAGATGGAAGAACTAAATCTTGGTAAGCTTGACCTTTTGATACATAAACAGATGCATCTTCTACCCAACTTGAAGATTCATACTTGTGGCTATTTGCTACTGGATTAAATCCACAACTTTGGAATAAAGCTGAAGAATCTTTATCATCTAAAACATAATTTGCAAATTTAAGTGCAATTTCTTTTTCACTACTTCCTGGATATACCCCTAGAGTTGTAGATGTTGAAAGGTTAACCTTTGCACATGCGGGATTATCATTTACTGGAAGAGCAAACACACCAAGATTCATTTCTGGGTTTGTTGACATAATTGTTCCTGAAGCCCAAGTTCCTTGTACAAACATAGCAGCTTTTCCCATTGCAAACTCTGCCGCACCAGCTTCAGATCCTTGCTCCATTGCACGAGAGGTACCATTTTCCATAATAACATCAATAGTATCAAAGATATCTCTCATTTCTTCATAGCTACCATTGTCTTCATACATTCTTGAAAGCCAAGTAGGTACTTCAGTAGTTACTTTACCACCAAGAAGAAGAGCGGTCATAAGTTGAGGAACCCATTGTTCTTGAAAAGCTAACATAAATGGAGTGTATCCATTTGCTTTTAAAACAGCACATACATTCTTTAGTTCATTTAATGTATAAGGAACTTCAAGTCCACATTCATTGAAAATATCTTTATTGTATAAAGCTGCCCATGCTTGGCTTTCAATTGGAACAGCAAGCATTTTGCCTTCAACAATAACGGTATCTTTAATATTGTCGAAAATTTTGTCAGCTAAATCTTGTGTTGAAAGATCCTCCAAATTACCGGCTTTGTTGTAAATTGCGATATTGTTGCTATGGAGTGTATATAAATCAGGTGCATCATCACCAGCAAGACGAGCTTGTAAAACACTTTCATACTGATCACTACTTGGCATTTCAAGGTTAATCTTCACTTTTATGTTTTCTTCTTCAAGCATTTTATCTTCAAATTGTCGAACATAAGTTTCCCACTGATCCATAAATCTTGGAAAACTCATCATAATATTCAATTCAACTTCCTTTACAGGATCTGTTGCTGATGGTTCTTTTTGCCCAGCAGCAAATAAACCCATAACTACAAAAAGGCTTAATGCCAACACAGTTAATTTTTTCATTGTTCCCTCCTAATCCTAAATACATAGGATTTCTTTTATTATGTCCTTATTTTAAGCCCTAACCTGTAGCAAAGGAGTAGTTATTATTAATCAGTTTCATTGTGTTTTTTTAATATTGATCGAAA
>CAZHNE010000089.1:0-1253 GCA_964533775.1 uncultured Spirochaetaceae bacterium
CCTTCAAAACAGGTTTGAGCGTATTGAAAAACTCCAGCACTTTCATTGAGAGTTATTGTTTCTTCTTCAACAAGTTTACCCTTTTCCCATTTACCATTTTTACAATTAGCAACGTATCTTTTATCGGTTTTAATGTAATCAAAGCCCAAGTTACTCCAATCTATATTTTTCTTTTCCATATTATCCCCCAAGCTTCAAAATAACTTTTTAAACCATAGTAATAAGATTGAAATAATGTGTCAATTTAAATAATGGAATTAATGTTTAATATATGCTCTTTTTTGTATATTCTTTCTATTTTTATACATTCCACCTGCGTTTCTAGGTTTTAGTACGTTTAATAAATCTAACCTATTAGCTTTAGTTAAAGCTTCTTTTACTAATGCTCTATTTTCCCATTTGTCAAATTGAAGTATTGCTCTTTGAAGTCTCTTTTCTCTTCCTTTTGGAATATATACTTGTTTAAATTTTCTACCAGGACGAGGATCTAGACCAGTATAATACATACAAGTTGAAACAGTAGAAGGGGTTGGATAAAATTCTTGGCCTTGATCTGGAATAAAGCCTGTATTTTTACAATGGAGTGCTAAATTAATTGCACTTTCTAAAGTTGACCCTGGATGTGCTGCTATAAAGTAAGGAATAGTATATTGCTTCATACCAAGTTTATCATTAACTTCTTTAAATGCCTTAGTAAAAGAGTTATATACCTCAACTGTAGGTTTTCCCATCTTATCTAAAACATTTGGATCTACATGTTCTGGTGCTATCTTCAATTGTCCACTTACATTGTTTAATACAAGATGGTTTAAGAATTTCTCTCTTGTTTTTTCATCACTAACTTCCATAAGATAATCAAACCTTATACCAGATCTTATAAAGACTTTTTTTACACCCTTTACTCTCTCGATTGCTTTTAAAATATCGAGATATCTCTCATGTGAATCTTTTAAATTAGGACAAGGTGAGGGAAATAAGCATTGTTTTGTATCGCAAGGTCCTGATTGTAGCTGTTTATCACAAGCTACTTCTTGAAAGTTTGCAGTTGGTCCGCCTAAATCGTGGATATAACCTTTAAAAGATGGATGAGCTGCAAGTAATGTTGCTTCTTTTACTAAAGACTGTTTACTTCTAGTTTGCATAACTCTTCCTTGGTGAGAAGTGATTGCACAAAAAGAACATCCTCCAAAGCAGCCTCTGTTACTAGTAATAGAAAACTGAACTTCATTTAACGCCTCTATTCCACCAAACTT
>CAZHNE010000089.1:1353-4924 GCA_964533775.1 uncultured Spirochaetaceae bacterium
TGTTACTAGTAATAGAAAACTGAACTTCATTTAACGCCTCTATTCCACCAAACTTCTCATAATCAACGTGAGAGGTTCTAGTAAAGGGTAATTCATATAAACTATCTAACTCTTTAGTTGTTAACATTCTGGCAATAGGGTTTCTTAATACATATCTACTCTCTGAAGCTTGTATTAAACATTCATCTCTCATGGGATTTTCATGTAGCATTTGTAGTTGAAATGATTTAGCATAATTAAGTTTTCCCTTTTCTGTTGGACTGTTACTCTTTTTATCTCTTTCACTTACCTCTTCAAAGCTAGGTAATTCAAATATTGGGTATTTAATTCTTTCTTTTACTTCTTCATAACGTTTTTTAGAAAAAGCTACTACACTTCCCTTTACATCGATTATTTCCTCAATACTCTCTCCACTTTTTAACCTGCTTACAATCTCTAATGTTTGTAGTTCACCCATTCCATAAACTATTAAATCAGCTTTTGAATCTAATATTATAGAGTGTCTTACTTTATCACTCCATACATCGTAGTGAGCAAACTTTCTTAAAGATGCTTCTATTCCACCTAATATTATTGGAGTCTCTTTACCAAAAGCTTCTTTTGCTTTTGTTGTATAGACAATAGCAGCCCTATCTGGTCTGCTACCACTTTTTCCTCCAGGTGTGTAATAATCATTACTTCTTCTTTTATTAGAACTTGTATAATGAGATACCATTGAATCTATATTACCACTACCAATCATACAGCATAGTTTTGGTTTTCCAAAGATAAGAAAATCATCTGCTCTATCCCATCTTGGTTGAGCTACAATACCAACTCTATACCCCTTGCTTTCTAATAGTCTACCTAAGAGCGGAACACCAAAGGAAGGATGATCTACGTAAGCATCTCCACTTACCATAACTACATCAACATAGTCCCAACCCCTATCTATCATATCTTTTTTAGTTGTTGGTAAAAACAGTTTTCTTTTCAATTTTTGTATCTCACTTATATTTTTCTTAAAGTTAGTTTATCAAAAAATCCCTTTTCAATAAATGAGTAAAAACAGTATGTGAATAATTAATACCTCTTAATCTTTAAATAGTTAACTATTTTTGGTAGACTCATTTTGTGAATATAACATTAATCTCGATAGCGATTGAAAAATCAAACCTTTCTTATCCTTTAGGTGCTCTTTGTATTGAGTCTGCAATAAAGAGTGATAATGAATTAAAAAATAAAACAAATGTAAAAACATTACTCTTTGACTTAGAGGATGATCCTATCTTTGTAGCCCATCAAGTAGTTAAAACTAATACTAACTTGGTTGGTCTTTCTATTTATTTATGGAATAGAGAATGGATAGATATATTTACTAAAACTCTCTTAAAACTAAATAAAGATATACTTATCTTTGGTGGTGGTAGTGAAGTTAGTGCTAATCCTTATAGTTTTGATCTAGAAAAGTATATATTCCTTATTGCTGGTGAAGGAGAAGAGTCTACTCTTGTAGCTATAAAGCAATTAGTGAACAACGAAAAGTTAATTGGAGAGGGAATAATGAGTCAGGACAATCCTGTTTTTTCTTATTCTCCAAATATTGAGTTAAATTCATTAACATCTCCACTCCTTTCTGGTATAAGTGATCCTTTTTTAAGTGAAGGATGTTCTATTCTTTGGGAGATGACTAGAGGCTGTCCTTTTAAATGTGGTTTCTGCTTTGAATCAAAAGGTTTAAGAAGTGTTAGAAATTATAGTTTTGAAAGAATTGAAAAAGAGTTGGATTACATAGTTGAAAAAGGTGTTGTTGATATTTTTGTATTAGATCCTACTTTTAACATAGATAAAAAAAGAACTATAAAAATATTAAACCTTATTAGAGATAAAGCACCCCACATTCACTTTACGTTTGAAGTTAGAGCAGAACTTTTAGATAAAGAAATTGTTCAATCTTTTAGTGAAATTTTTTGTTCACTACAAATAGGATTACAAAGTATTCACAAACATGTTCTTAAAACGATAAATAGAAACTTTAAATTAGAATTGTTTAAAGAAAAAATAAATTTACTTAATAGGATGAACCTTGTTTATGGTCTTGATTTAATTATTGGTCTACCAAATGATAATATAGAATTGTTTAAAGAAAGTTTAGACTTCACAGTTTACTGTAAGCCAAGCAATATTGATATTTTCCTTTTATCGTTACTCCCTGGAACAAAGCTACACGATGAGGCAGAAAAGTATAATTTAAATTATAATAAAAACTCCCCTTACACCTTAATTGAAAGTCCAACATTTTCTAAAGAAGACATTTCATTAGCATTAAAGATACAAAAAGGATGTGAATATTTTTACACTAAAGGTGGCGCATCCCCGTTCATGAAAGTAATATGTGATGCTTTACACTTAAGACCATCCCAGTTGTTTTTAAAATTCACAAATTTCCTAGAAAACAATTACAGTAGTCAAGAAGTTGATGAACTTGATATATTTACTCTTCAAGATATCTTTATTAAAAGGCTAATAGATAAATATTCTGCCCAAAAGTTTGAAAAAGCTCTTGTTTCATATATCGAATTAAATCAAGGACTTTCTTACTTTGTTGATTATGGACAGTCCCCTCTCCTCTCTCTGTGGTATGAGCCAAATGATTTAAGTAAGTTAGAAACTATTCCTATTTTGGAATATATTAACACTTCTAAACCTTATAAAACTCCAAAAGAGTTTATCATTATTGGAGAAGTAGGAAGTATAAATATAGTTGAATATAAATAAGTAAAATTTAAATCTTTCTTCGGCCTATAAAATTAGCTTTAACTTTCACATTGATATTCTAATCTCAAATCACCATATATTGGTATTAAAATGGCCAAAACAAGTTTTATAAACAGAAAATCTGGGTATAATTTTATTTTCACACCTAAGCTTTTTTCTCGATAAACAAAAAAACCCCAATAGTTTTTAACTAAAGGGGCAAATTTTATATCATTTTATAAAGAAGTTTATTTATTTAAGATAGCTTCTAAGTTTTTTCTAATTTCTTTGATAAAGCCTTTTGAATTAACTTGTTTTGTTTCAACACCTTCAGCTAAGTGCACTAAGTCTTTAGTCATAACTCCACTGTTTAATGTATTAAAGCAAGCTTGTTCTACAGCGTTACCATAAGCAACAAGTTCCCTATTATTATCTAACTCACCACGCTTTTTAAAAGCACCTGACCATGCAAAAATAGTTGCAATTGGGTTTGTTGAAGTTTCTTCCCCTTCAAGATATTTATAGTAGTGGCGGGTAACTGTTCCGTGAGCGGCTTCATATTCATACTTTCCATCAGGGGAAACTAATACACTTGTCATCATAGCTAAGGACCCAAATGCTGTTGAGATCATATCACTCATAACGTCCCCATCATAGTTTTTACAAGCCCAAACAAATCCACCATCACTTCTAATAACACGAGCTACTGCATCATCAATTAAAGTGTAGAAATACTCAATTCCTGCTTTATCAAACTTTTCTTTAAATTCATTTTCAAACACTTCTTCAAAAACTTCTCTAAAGCGTTGGTCATAACTTTTACTAATAGTATCTT
>CAZHNE010000089.1:5024-7169 GCA_964533775.1 uncultured Spirochaetaceae bacterium
ACTTCTTCAAAAACTTCTCTAAAGCGTTGGTCATAACTTTTACTAATAGTATCTTTAGTTGAGAACCATAAGTCTTCTTTAGCATCTAATGCATAAGTAAAACAAGCTTTTGCAAAACTTTTAATAGATGAATCTTTGTTATACATTCCCTGTATTACACCAGGACCTTCAAAGTCATAAATTGTTTCTCTAAACTTTTCATTTCCATTTTTATCACTAAAGATTAGTTCTGCTTTGCCTTCTTCTTCAACTCTATACTCTGACGCTTTATAAACATCACCGTATGCATGACGAGCAATTGTAATTGGCTTCTTCCAATTCTTAACAGCAGGTTTAATTGAATCAATACAAATTGGAGCTCTAAATACAGTGCCATCTAAAATAGCTCTTAGTGTTCCGTTAGGACTTTTATATTTTTCACTAAGATTATATTCACTCATTCTTTCTTCATTAGGTGTAATTGTTGCACACTTAACACCAACTCCATACTTAGCAATCGCATGAGCTGCTTCAAAAGTAACGGCATCTTTAGTCTCTTCTCTGTGTACTAAACCTAAATCATAATATTCAGCTTTCAAGTCAACAAATGGTAAGATTAATTCATCTTTTATCATTTGCCAAAGAATCCTTGTCATTTCATCACCGTCTAACTCCACTAATGGTGTAGTCATTTTAATTTTTTTCAAATTATTGGCCTCCTAATCTATACAACTAGTACTAAGATAAAGTTTATTTCAATTCTTGGGAAGAATGAATATAAAATATTTACATGTTTTTATGAGTTTAATGGCACAAATTAGATAATTTGAGTACCTGAGAGAAAATGGCTACAAAATCCTAAATTAAATGATGAAAACTCAGGGTTCAATATTTTTTTAAACAATTCCGCTTTGGAAAGTATTATATTTTTGTAGTAACATACTATTTTTCTACATTATGTAACATTAGCAAGTAATAAAATACCATTTTTAAGCATATTATAACAAAATTCAATAAAATATAACAAAAGCTTGACATGTGCTTTTTTTGTGTTTAGGCTATTATCATTGGAGAACAATAAGTGTATACAGAGATTTTAAAAATAATAGAAGGTGGAATAGTTGGAGATAAAGAAAAGGTATATAATTATACTAAAGTTTTATCAAAAAACCTTGAAGCTGCTGGAGATAAGAAATTTGCAAAAAAAATTCAATCCATAATTGATAACAAAAGTACAAGATTAGTTTCTTTGAATGAATTCTCTTCAAAACCTGTAGATAATGAAAGCAGATTAGATATGGTAGAGGTTTTCATTCCAGATGACAATTTTGATATACCAATATTTAAAGATTATATTTACCATGAAGTAGATGAGTTTATAAACAGTTTTCATTATAGGGATCAAATACATAAATCTGGTATTGATTTTATTAGTTCATTATTACTATACGGTCCTCCTGGATGCGGAAAGACAATGTTAGCGAAATATTTATCATATAAAATAAAATTACCTTTAGTTACCGTTAGATTAGATGGAGTAGTTTCTTCTCTATTAGGAAGCACTTCTAAAAATATAAGAAAAGTCTTTGATTATGCTTCAAAAAGAGATTGCATATTATTTTTAGATGAATTTGATGTTGTAGCAAAAATAAGGAACGATAAACATGAGCTAGGTGAATTAAAAAGGGTCGTTAATAGCTTATTACAAAATATTGATTCCTTTAGTCAAAACAGCTTACTAATTGCTGCGACTAATCACCATGAGCTATTAGATCCTGCTGTATGGAGAAGGTTTTCTACAATCATAAAACTTGAAAAACCAAACTGTAATGAAATCAGCAGATTGATTCGCCTTTACACAACAGATATAAACTTAAATATTTCAAACAATGAAAAAAAATTAGATTTAATCTCTACGGCTTTATTATCTTTAAGTCACGCTGATATAAAAACTATTTTTAATAATGTTATAAAGAAAATGATAATAAATAATAAAACCAATATTACCAATTGGGATGTTTTGTATCAAACTTATCTTTACAAATATCATAAAATTAATAGTGAAGATGATATAATAAAGTACCTTTTAAAATATGGGGTTACTCAAAAGGAAGTTAATGAAAACTTTAACATATCTATGAGGAAAATTAGAGAGGTTTCTAAATT
>CAZHNE010000090.1:0-7146 GCA_964533775.1 uncultured Spirochaetaceae bacterium
AACAACTTATTTTTGACAAACTTCATATTACAATTTTTTAAATATAAGCAAAATTATAATAGGATATATATTCAGTTTATTAGTGTATACAGTGAATATACATAAATTATCCAATCAAAATAGTTATACATGCAAATAATGTACTTACTTTATATAAGTAAGAAGATTGAAATATTAATTTTTGTAAAATGCTATGTAACTCACGTAATAACGTGAGTTACATACTAATTAATTTTATAAATTAAACTTTACAAATTGAGCATTTGAGCATATAATTGAGCATATCTATTAAAAATTAACAGGAAGATAAGAGATGAGCATATCACCATTCACGCTATGTAGACTGAAAAACAAGGAACGAATGTGTTACTACGTAATGTACAGAGATCCTGTTACAAACAAACGTGGGACAAAAAAAAGCGTTAATAAGTTAAAATCTAAATTGAATTTAGGCTTTGAACATGTCTCTAGGCGTGATGAGGCTATGATAATCGCTCAAAAAGCACTTGATCAAGGAATTATCTTTAACCAAAGGAAGCAACTAACTCTAAATGAGTATTTGTTAAATTTTTATGACTTTGAAAAAAGTCCTTATTTCACTAGAAAAATATTACTTGATAAAGACTCTATCTCACCTGATTATGTATCTACTAGAAGAAACGCGGTAGAAAACCATATTATACCTCTAATTTCTAAAGACACATTAGTATCAGATATTAATATTCAATTTTTAGAAAATGTGCAAACCCAACTAATATTAAAGAAGCAACTAAGTTCTACTTCAATTAATCAATTAATGAATTCAATATCACAAGCATTAGAATATGCAAAAAAAGAGAATTTACTCCCCTATTCACAGTCCACTAAAGTTGAAGCAATTAGAAAAAATGTTAAAGCACGTGGAATATTAACAAATGATGAAACTAAAAATTTAATGACTTTTCTTAAAGAGAATAATGATGAACGTGTTTATCTTGCCGTATCTTTAGCTCTCATAACAGGAATGAGAAGCGGTGAATTAAGAATCCTTTCGAGAGAGCAAATTAAGAATGGTTTAATAGTAGTAGACAGAGCTTATGCTAATATAGCCAAAACAAAAATTCCAAAAGGGAAAAAAAGTAGAATTATACCTTGCCCCGATGAGTTGTGTGAACAACTAATTAATTTTTCTTTTTTAAACCCAGATAAAAAAAGTGACTTAATATTTTGGAGTAAAAAAAGAGGAAAAATTGTTTCTTCTCATTATTTTAATTCAAAATTCACTAAAGCTTTAATCGATTCTAATACATTAACAAAAGAGCAAATTAGCAATAGGAATATATCATTTCACTCATTAAGGCATATGGCTAATACATTATTAAGAGGAAGTGTTGATGAATATATCTTAAGACTTACAATAGGACACTCAAGTGAACAACTATCAAATCTATATTCACATATAGAAGATTCAGCCCTGGAAAGCTTAAGAAAAGCTCAAGAAAAAAATATATTGCCTTTTATGTAATTTATAAATGCAAAGCACTACTAATTGTATTACAATATTACTAGTCAAAAATTTAATCGAGGAAGAGCATGTCAGAATTATCTTTAATAAATAAAGTGTTTACACAAAATCGCTTTAATAATTTAATTGAAGTAAAAGTTGACAAAGAAGTTATTTATAAGAATTAAGCTCTATTTGATTTAATTTATATCCACTAAGTTGTTAAGTTGAATTTATTATTCAGCTATATTATGAACATAAATAATGCTGAAATAGTTATATCACTTCTGCTACTTAAGACTCTCTCTAATGTATCAAAACTTGTTCCAGTTAAACCATTTTTTCTATAAAGTCTTTTTTATTAGTAGGAATTCTTCTATTATTTCCATGGATAAAACTAGCTAACAGTAGTTTTGAATATCCTTTTAACTTTCTCCATGCTGTTGTTGTATTAACATTAAATTTGATTGCTGCAGGAATTAGACTTTTTATGAGAAAAATGATAAGCGGAGAAAATAGGAATAATCGCTACTTACTATTCTTTTGGAAAATTCAAATATTTCCTCTTATCCTTTATTACTTTCTTATGTAAATTGCAGTTTCCCTTCCGTTCCTTCATTACATTATCACTTCCTTTATACATATGCCTCTTATTTTTTTTTCATTTAACATTTACAACATTCTTTTTTTGTAATACAATGTATACACACAGGAGGGTTTTTATCATGAATGTAATCACCTTAAGAATCAATGATGATGATAATAAATTAGTTAGAGATTATGCTAAGGCTAATAATATAACTATCTCTGATTTAATAAGAAATTCTGTTTTGGAAAAAATAGAAGATGATATTGATTTAAAATTATATAACCAGGCTATGAAAGATCACAAGGAGAATCCTCAAGATATAAGCTTTGATGAAATGATGACTGAGTTAGGATTTGATGAGTAAAAAGTATGAAGTTAGATTAGAAATATCTGCAAAAAAAAAATTAAAGAAAATGGACAAAAATGATTCTAAAATCATAATGTCCTGGATTAGTAAAAATCTAGTCAATTGTGATAATCCATATATTCATGGAAAATCACTTCAAGGTAACTTAAAAAACAAGTGGAGATATAGAATTGGAAGCTATAGGTTGATTTGTAATATCAATGATAAAAAGCTTGTAATATTGATTTTAGAAGCAGGTCATAGAAGAGAAATATATAAATAAAAGTTGTCTAATCTGTATCTTTTAGTATTTAGGAACCCTATTTTTAGGAACTTCTCTGTTATTAGAAAGGTTGTGTAATATTAAGTAATTAAGTAATAAACATGATCCTGGGAGGCATTAAGCCTTATTGTTATATCACGCAACTCAAAAATTCTAAATATCGCATCTCTAGAATTGTCTCACATGAAATATTTTTTCAGCTTTAATTGTACACTCTATTTCATTCTTTAAGCCAATAGCTTTATTATATTTTAGAAGATTAAGCTCAAGCAAACTAAAAAAAAGGGAAATAACAGTAGTCTTTTATCAAAACTGCTTACTGTAACTAACTCAAATTTGCTTGACATTAACATTTCTATTTGTGATTATAACCTAAAACATTTGCAACAGTGCTTTTGCTACAACCAACGCTATCAGCGATAGCTCTTACAGATTGATTAAATTGAAACTTCAATCTAATAATTTCTTTAATTAGCATAATACTAATACTCCTCATTTAGGCCCTTGACGTAAATTTACTTACTTCAAGAATAAACCTTAGTTAGAGGAATTTAAATACTGTCCAAGTGTAAAATAACGTTGTCCAACTTAAAAAATAATGTTGTCCAATTTAAAATGTAACGCTGTCCAGATTCCAGCATAGAATGCAAGAAATGAATATTTTTATCAAAACACATATTTAACAAATTACTACTCGGAAAGCACAGCCTTAATACTACTACCGCCATCTCTCAATTACCAATAGATAATTCAATTGCTGATTTTATTTTAATTAATGGAAAAGCTGTAGTTTATGAAATTAAAACAGAATTAGATTCTTTTACACGCTTAGATAACCAACTCAATAATTATTATAAAGCTTTTAATAAGGTCGTTGTTGCGACAAGTAATAACAATTTAGATAAGCTACAAAAAATACTAGAAAACACTCCTACAGGTATTTATGTTCTATCAAATAAAAACACATTACAGTTAAAAAAATCAGCTGTTGAGTGCAATGATAACTTAGACTACACAACCATGTTCAATATCTTAAGGAAAAAAGAATTTGAAAATATAATGCTAAACAATTTTGGTTACTTACCAATTTCATCACAAGTTTTTTATTATGAAACGTGTTTAGAAATGATCAAAGATATACAAATAGATACCTTTTATAACTCATTTCTAAAGCAATTGAAATTACGAAACATTATTGATTATAATTGATCAAAAAGAATTAAAAAAAGGTCCATATGAACTAAAGTTCTTAGTTTATTTTCCAAACCTAAAGAATGTTAGGTCTGAGAAATTACTTAAGTTTTTACATAAAAACATAAAGAGGTAGAGCAAATTCCGCCAAAACACCTCCTTTATATCTTGGCGACTCTGTTACAACAGTTAAATATGAATCAAGAGCTTTTTTATATGATAATCTTTCTATAGGTACTTTCGAATTATTAAAATCAACTAATATTACTGATTTCACTAAATTTGGATCTATTAGTCCATTTAAAGTTGAAAATATTGAGATAAAAGATACAAAATATACTCAATAAACTATAAACAGGTTAATTTAAAATTTATAAAATGATATTTTATAAACATGGAAAATTTAATAACTATAAAGCATGCAAGCGTGCGACGGAATAATAAACTAATATTAAATGATGTGTCATTTTCTATTGATAAAAACCAACATACAGCGATCTTAGGTCCTAACGGATCTGGGAAAACAACCCTACTTAATGTCTGTTCAATGGAAATTCATCCTCTTTGGAGTGAGGAATTATTAATAAATAGATTTAATTCTTCTAACATTAGCAAAGAAGATTTGAGAAAGAAAATTGGAGTTGTTTCTCAACTTTTATTTGATATGTGCAACACTTCGTATCGTGTTAAAGAAGTTGTAGCTAGTGGTATATTCTCATCTGTTGGAATAGATTTTCATCATAAAGTAACAAATAAGCACTGGGATATCACAAATAAAACTTTAAAGGATAACTTTTGTTTACACCTTGCTAACAAAACTATGCGCTCTCTTTCAACAGGAGAAGCTCAAAGAGTTTTATTAGCTAGAGCCTTAGTTCATCAACCTAAACTTTTATTACTAGATGAAGCTGCTAGTGGGCTTGATTTTCCATCGCGAAGTCATTATAGAAATGCTTTAACAAATTCTATAAAAAAGGAAAATACTATTGTTATGATTACTCATGAGCTATCTCAAATTCTGCCTGAAATCAATAATATAATTTTAATGAAAGATGGAGAAATTTATGCTAGTGGAACAAAAAAAGAACTTTTAACAGAAGATGTTTTATCATCGCTTTACGATCAAAAAGTTTATGTTGCTCACAAAAATGGCATATATTCAGCTTGGTGCTAATAGTTTTATACATTGAATCAAGCATTTTTATACAACTTAAGTAAAAGCTGTTGTTTAATACCTAATAAATATGATATTTTAAGACAATATTTTTCTTTTGGAGTGAATATGACTGATTATAAAATAAATACAAAATGTATCCAAAGTGGCTATGAGCCAAAAAACGGTGAGCCAAGACAACTTCCAATTTATCAAAGCACAACTTATAAGTACGATAGTTCATATGAAATGGCTCAATTGTTTGATTTAACAAAAGAAGGCCATATGTACACTCGTATATCAAACCCAACTGTTGAGGCTGTTGAAAAAAAGATTGCAGATCTCGAAGGTGGAGTAGGAGCTATGTGTACTTCCTCCGGACAAGCAGCGTCATTAATTTCAGTTTTAAATATTGCAGAAGCTGGAGATAATATTTTATCCCTTTCAACAATTTATGGTGGAACAACGAATCTTTTTTCAGTAACTCTTAAAAAAATGGGAATAGAAACAAGATATATTACATTAGACATGAGTGATGAAGAAATAAGTAAACTTATTGACAATAAAACTAAGTTATTATTTGGTGAAACTATAGCTAATCCAGCTTTATATGTATTAGATATAGAACGATATGCTAAAGTTGCTCATGAAAATAATATTCCTTTTATAGTAGATAATACATTTGCGACTCCAATTTTATGCCGACCATTTGAATTTGGAGCTGATATAGTCATTCACTCAACTACAAAATATATGGATGGACACGCAACAGTAGTTGGTGGTGTTATAGTTGATTCAGGAAATTTTGATTGGACAGTTGATAATAAGTTCCCTGGTTTAACAACACCAGATGCATCTTACCATGGAGTTATTTACACTGAGCAATTCAAAAAAGCAGCATATATAGTAAAAGCAAGAACCCAACTAATGAGAGACTTAGGTTCTACGCCACAACCAATTACTGCTTTTTTACTAAATCTAGGTTTAGAAACATTAGCTCTAAGAATAGAGCGTCATAGTGAAAACGCTTTAAAAGTAGCAAAATATTTAAAAAACAAAGAAAAAGTTGAATATGTAAATTACCCAGGCCTAGATGATGATTCATCATACCAAAGAGCTCAAAAGTACCTTTACAAAGGACATTCAAGTGGAGTTGTATCATTTGGTATAAAAGGTGGTAGAAAGAGTGCACAAGTGTTTATGGATAATCTTAAACTAGCTAAAATAGTAGTTCACGTAGCGGATGCTCGAACTTGTGTTTTACATCCAGCTTCAACAACACACAGGCAATTAACCGATGAACAATTAGTAAATTGTGGAATTAAAGCTAACTTTATTAGAATCAGTGTTGGAATAGAAGATATTGATGATATTATTGCCGATATTGAACAAGCTCTAGCAAAGGTGAATTAATGCCAATACGTATACCAAACAACTTACCAGCAAAATCTATATTAGAAAGAGAAAATATATTTATAATGGATGAAAACAGAGCTTACTCTCAAGATATTCGTCCATTAAAAATAGCTTTAATAAATTTAATGCCAACTAAAATAAATACTGAAACTCAGCTTTCAAGGCTTTTAGGTAATACTCCCCTACAAGTTGAGTTAGATTTAATTCAAATGTCTTCTCACAAAAGTAAAAACACGAGTCGAAAACATTTATCATCTTTTTACAAAACATATGATTCAATAAAAAACAATTATTACGATGGTATGATTATCACTGGTGCCCCTATAGAAAACTTACCTTTTAAAGAAGTAACTTATTGGGATGAACTGTGTGAATTGATGCGCTGGTCTAAAAAACATGTCCATTCCACCCTACATATATGTTGGGGTGCACAAGCGGGACTGTTTTATCATTTTGGTATTGAGAAAGTGAGATTACAAAATAAACTCTTTGGGATTTATCAACATAAAGTTGTTTATAAAAACCCTATATTATTAAGGGGATTTGATGAAGTTTTTTCAGTTCCTCACAGTAGATATACTTCAGTTAGAACTAGTGATGTTAAAAAATGTGGTAAGTTAAAGATTCTCGCTTCATCTAAAGAAGCTGGAATATATGCAATGGCAACGGATAAGGGAAAACAAAT
>CAZHNE010000091.1:0-4030 GCA_964533775.1 uncultured Spirochaetaceae bacterium
TTGGTAACTCCATCTATTCTGTTTTCACTACAAAGGATTCTTACTCTTCTTTCAGAGATACCCCACTTCTTACTAGCTTCTTTAACACTTATATACTTCATAAAAAAGATTCCTTTTAACTAATACTATAGAGGGATTATAAAAATTGGAGAACAATAACTCAAGCTTTTTCTTTAACATTTATACTTTATATAGATATCTTATCAAATTTGTAATAAAAACCTATATCTTTCCTATTCCGTTTGACCTTTTAGTCTATTTTGTGAATAATAAAGTGGATGATTTTTTTAAACATCCTACCTTACTTTTTAGGAGCATTTACTGCATGAGTAAATATGATGTTATTATCGTTGGTTCCGGTCCTGCGGGCATGGGTTGTGCGTTTTCTTTATTAGAAGAAGACCCTTCTCTTAAACTTCTTATTCTAGATTCTCACAAGTTTTCAACTGGTGGTATGAGAAATGACTGTAAAATGAATTTTACTTACCCCATTGGCTTTCCCCTTGAATACTGGGATAAAGAAATGGCTGAGGAATATCTAAAAAAATTAATTAAATTCTTTAACCCTGAAATTCTAGATAAAAAGAATATTGAGAATTATCAAAACAGAGCTAAAAGACTTGGTTGTAGTTTACTTGAAATTAAACAAACACATCTTGGAACAGATGGTGGTCTTAGATTAATAAAGCAATTATTAGAAAGACTAGATAAATACGGTGTTGATTTAGCCCTTGGGGAAACAATGCTTTCTGTAGACAATGAAAAGAAAACAATCTTAACAGATAAAAGAGAAATCTCTTATTCAAAACTTTTAATTGCTCCAGGCAGACAAGGCTTTCATTTTCTTCAAAATATAATGAAAAGTTTAAACATTGATTATGTTGATAACATTGTCGATATTGGTATTAGAGTTGAAACAACAATTGAACAATACCCTATAGTAAAAGACTACTATGATCCAAAGTTCTATTTTCCAGAAAAGGTTAGAACCTTTTGTACCAACAGTGGTAAAGCTCATGTTGTAAGAGAAACATATACAACAGATAGAGGTGAAAAGTGGTTCAGTGTTAACGGTCATGCATTCTCCCCTAATGGTTCAAACCAAAACGGCTTAGTTAACTTTGCAGTTCTTAAAACTGTAAAACTTACAGCTCCCCTAGCTAGTGGTCAACAATATGCTGAAAACTTAGGTATTCAAGCAGCTCTTCTAGGAGGAGGAAGACCTTTAATGCAAAGAGTTGGAGACTTTAGATTAGGCTCTAGAAGTAAAGATATCTCCTTTAACTCTGACCCTTATAACTTTAAACCATCTCTTCCTAACTCTTGCCCTAGTGATATAAGTTTAGCAATGCCTGCCAAAATATTAAGATCAATTTGGAAAGCAATGAAAAGCTTAGATACAATAGTTCCTGGTGTTTTACACCCATCAACTATTATGTATTATCCTGAAATTAAACTTTATGCTAACAAACCTACTTACAAAGATGAACACTTTAAAGTAGCTAAGGACATTTACTTTGCAGGAGACGGTGCTGGTACCTCTAGAGGTATTACCGGAGCTTGGGCTAGTGGAATGAGAGTTGCTATGGGAATGCTTAAAGAAATGGAATAGATTAATTTATAAATAGGTTAATCAGAGGATTAAATGAAGTTCTCCCAACTTTAAGGACAAAGTTAAAGAACTTGACTCTTTTAGCTTTTTATAAAAACACAGATATCAATAAACATAAAAAAATCCTAGATGATGGCTAAAAACAGCTCATTACCTAGGATTTGTTATTTTTAAAAAGAAATTATAATAAAACTTTTTCTCTACTCTTGTTTCTTTTACCTAAAAGGAAAAGTATTTTCTTAGCCAGTTAACACTTAAATCTACCCATTGCCCACAATGCTCATCTAATTTATAAGAAGCGGTAGTACACATTGATAACCCATGTTCTCCGTGAGGAAAAAGGTGAAACTCACATGGAACATCATTTTCCACTAAAGCATTAACGTAAAGTAAACTGTTTTGAACAGGAACTGAAGCATCTTCTTGGGTGTGCCATATAAAGGTGGGAGGAGTGTTTTTGTTTACATGTTTTTCTAAGCTTAACAATTGGATTAACTCTTCTTTGTTTTGGGTAACAAACATTTTTGAACCCTCATGAGCATATTTTCCCATAGATATAACAGGGTAACAGAGAATTGTAGCATCAGGAGAGTTAAGACCGTCCTTAATTCCTGTTAACTCTTCAATTTTAGGATGATTGTAAAGAGTTGAAAGAGAAGCTGCTAAATGAGCCCCTGCTGAAAACCCAATTACCCCTATTTCAGTTGGGTTTACACCAAAGACACTAGCCCTATTTCTTATTTGAACTAAAGCATCACTTAATTCTAACAAAGGATTTAAATCTCCTGCGTTTTCTTTGATAGAATAATCAAGGAGAAAAACATTAAAACCTTTTGCAAAATAATGTAAAGCTACAGGGTCTTTTTCTCTAGGAGAAAGTTGTTCATACCCACCACCAGTACATACAACCATCCCACTTCTTATATTCTTCAATAAATTCTCTTCATTATAGTCGTGTAGATAACCTGTTAGGGGCACTTTCTTCTTTCCAACTGATAACTGTATAATTCTCATAATTTAACTCCTGTTAATTATTGATTAAAAGAGCATATCTCTATTAACCAAATAGATCAAAATAGCTCTTTAGCTATTATTGTTTATATTCACTTAATTGATATTACTTTATTGTCTAAAAAATAACATGTCAAACATTTACACTTAATAAAATAATACATTCTTTATATTAAGGGTATAAAAGGTCCAAAAAACATCAAAAGAGAAATATTTTAGTAAATTACTTCATTGACAGTAACCCTTGTAAATGGTATTTTTCAAAAGATATATCCGTCTAATTGGATAAGAACTCTGTAGGAGAGGTTTATACATGCCTTCAAATGACAAAAAAGGAACCGATAAAAGTTCCAAAAAGATTGTGAAAAGTGAATCAAAGAAAAAGAAGAAAGTTAGTGCTGGTTGGGTTTTTGGAGTAATTATTCTAGTCCTAATCGCTTTTTCCTTCGTGGCAGGATCAACACTACCAGCTATTTTAGGAAATGCTGCAAGTAGTTCCTTAGTATTTGGCTCTTATGATGGGGAGGAAATTGCTTATGAAGCTGACTCTTACTTCTACGAACAATATCAAAAGTTTGGTTCTCAATATGATGCTTCAACACAAAGTAGTGAATTAGCTCTTTACAGTATTTGGAAAAATGCTTTTGACAGTACTGTTTATCATACAGCTATTACAAAAATGGCTGAAAAGATTGGAATTAAAACAACTGAAAACACAATCAATAATGCAGTTATTAAAAGTGGATATTACGATGTAGATGGAAAGTTTAGTAAACAAGCTTACGAAAGTACATCAACAGAAAAGAAAGCTAACATTAGAAAAACTATAACAAGGAATATGCCTTATAACATGGTATTAGCTGATATTTCATCTGCACTAACTAGTGAAAATGAAACATCCTACGTTGTAGATATGGCTAATAACACAAGAAGTTTTAATTACGTAGTTTTTGATGGCTCTTCATATCCTAAAGAACTAGCTTCTCAATATGGATTAACTAATCCACAATTGTTCTTTAACTTAGACTTATCAATTCTTCATGCAATTGATGAAGAAAAAGCTAATGAATTAATGACTAGATTAAATAGTGGTGCTTCATTTGAAGAATTAGCAGCAGAAGAAAGTGATAATGTATTTAATGAAAATGCTATAGCTCCTTTCTATGCTGTTCAAAATATATTTAAAGACCCTCAAGAAGCTCTAGAAATACTTGATGCTTCAGCTGACAGTATTATGGGTCCTTTTGAATCAGTTAATGGTTGGTCTGTTTATAAGATAAACGAAGATCCACAAGCAGCTGATTTTACTGATGAAAATACTCTAAATATTATTAGAAACTATATTGCTCAATATGATACAACACTTTTGGATGATTACTTATTAGAAAGAGCAACTACCTTTGTAGC
>CAZHNE010000091.1:4130-7038 GCA_964533775.1 uncultured Spirochaetaceae bacterium
AGAATATGTTAACTTGGGACTGAAATTTTTTCAGTCCCTTTTCTTTCCTATTTACATTCCTTAATTACGGTGTACACTAGATATGTGAGGAGATTATTATGCAAAATGAAATAACTAAAAGATCAAAATTAATAAACCAAAACGGAACATTGTCAGTAGAAGGTTGGGCAAGACACCCCTATTTCAACTATTCAATACATGATGTTAAAGCTTGTAGGTTTAGAATTAAAGAATGGGATTATTATGCAATTATAAACCAAGAAAAAAAATATGCTATTTGTGCAACAATTAGTGATCTTGGCTACTCTTCCCTAGTTTCTATCTCTTACATTGATTGTAAACTAAAGAAATACTCTCAAGTTGATAAAGTAGTCCTACTACCTTTTAAAAGAATAAAGTTTCCTAGTAACTCTACTGAAGATAGCTTTATTACTAAAAGCTACACTAAATTAAGGCTTTCTTTTATTAAAAAGGGAGAAAGAAGACGACTTATATTCGCTGCACCAGAGTTAGTACTACCGGACGGAAGTATTGGCTTAGATGTTGATATTGAGTTAACACAACCAAGGAATATGGAAAGTATTAATATTGCTACAAGTTGGAAAGAGAATAGAAAAGCATTTTATTTAAATGAAAAAGTAAACTGCATGCCTGTAACTGGTATTATTAGAAGAGGCTATGAAAAAGAAGATGTTGATAAGAATACAACATTTGCAACACTGGACTGGGGACGAGGAAGATGGACGTATAATAACACATGGTATTGGTCTAGTCTTTCAACACAGCAAGATGGTATTCCTATTGGTTTAAACTTAGGATATGGCTTTACAGACAGATCCCCCGCTAGTGAAAATGTAATATTTTACAACAACACTATTCATAAGCTAGATGAGGTCCATTTTGAGATTCCACCTAACTTTACAGATAAAGAATGGAAGATTACTGATAACGAAGGAAGATTGGATTTAACGTTTGTACCATTAGTCGATAGAGTTGGCTATTATAATTATGGGATTATAAAAAGTGATCAGCACCAAGTATTTGGCGAATTTAGTGGTAAACTCATCTTAGACAACAAAGAAACGGTGTTATTAGACAAACAATTAGGATTTGCAGAGAAAGTAGCTAATAAATGGTAAGTATCTGTTGTAATTATTTATGTTTTGTGGTTAGTTAGTGGAGGACATAAATTTAAAACATAAACAACGCTTGATGCGCAAGCGAATTGTTTACATCAAAATAAGATACAGGAGTTACATGCCAGATTTAACAAATTTTAAGAAATTAGGTCTTAGCGAAGAGACCATACGAGCCTTGAATGCAAAAGGCTTTGAAGAACCAACACAAATACAAGCAGAGTGTATACCACTTTTATTAAAAGACCAAGTTGACGTTATAGGACAAGCTCAAACCGGAACCGGGAAAACAGCTGCCTTTGGTCTACCGATTTTAGAGACTGTTGATCCTTCAAGTAAAAAGGTGCAAGCATTAATACTTACACCAACGAGAGAACTTGCAATACAAGTTGCAGATGAGATTGCATCCCTTAGAGGATCAAAGAGAATTGAAGTTACATCAATCTATGGAGGAGCCTCCATGGATAACCAGCTCAGAAAATTAAGACGCGGTGTTCAAGTTGTTGTTGGAACTCCAGGTAGAATTCAAGACCACTTAAGAAGAGGTACCTTAAAATTAGACAATCTTAAATTTGCTGTACTTGATGAAGCTGATGAAATGCTTGATATGGGATTCATTGAAGACATTGAAAACATTTTATCACAATCTCCAAGCGAAAAGAGAATGCTATGTTTTTCAGCTACTATGCCAAAACCTATTTTGGCCTTAGCTTCAAAATTCATGGTAGACCCTCAAATTGTAAGAATTAAACATACTGATATAACAAAAAACCTAACAGATCAAATCTATTTTGAAGTTAGAGAACATGACAAACTAGAAGCGTTATGTAGAATTATCGATATGGAAGAAGCATTCTACGGACTAGTTTTCTGTAGAACAAAAGTTCAATGTGATAATATTAGTAGAAAACTTCAAGACAGAGGTTATGACGCTGATGCACTTCACGGAGACTTATCTCAAAAACAAAGAGAAATGATTCTAAACAAAATGAAGAGTCACAATCTAAGCATCATTGTAGCAACTGACGTTGCTGCTAGAGGCATCGACATTAACGATTTGACTCATGTTATTAACTTCTCCATTCCACAAGCTCCAGAGGCTTATATACACCGTATAGGAAGAACTGGTAGAGCTGGTAAAATGGGTACTGCAATAACATTTATTACACCTTCTGAGTTTAGAAAGTTTAACTTTATAAAAAGAGCTTCTAAGTCAGATATCAGAAAGGCAACCCTTCCTGAAGCAAAAGATATTATTGCAACTAGAAGAGATAGAATTGAAGCAGAATTGATTTCACTCATTACTAACAACGCTAACAACGAGCAGTTTATTCCAATTGCTAGAAAGCTGTTAGAAAAGTATGATAACGAACAAGTTTTAGCTTCTGTTTTAACACATTTTTACAAAGATGCTCTTGATGAGAATAAATACAAAAACCTTTCTACTTCTAGAGATTCTAGATCAAGAGATTCTTCTAGAGAATATAGAAGAGAAGATGATAATGGTCTTGTAAGATTGTTTATTGCAAGAGGTAGAAAAGATGGACTTGGTAAGAGAGAATTAGTTTCATACCTTACTGACAAAGTTAATAAAGCTACTAACGAAGATATCCATGACGTTACTGTTAGAGATGAATTCTCATTTGTTTCCGCACCTTTTGAAGTTGCAGAAGACATAATGAATGTAATCAACGACGGCAACACTGGAAGCAGACCTATTGTAACTAGAGCTAAACCCGATAATCCAAACGGAAAGAATCTATCTAGAAACA
>CAZHNE010000092.1:0-7007 GCA_964533775.1 uncultured Spirochaetaceae bacterium
AAATTCTTTTTCGCACATAAAATGTCTCCTAATACTACTGGGTGTATAATAAAAACTATGCTTATTATACTTTAAAGATTCTTACTAATAAATAGTATCTTACAAAACACATTGTTTTAAAAAATATAACTATACTAAGATCTTTTATTAATGAGGTATCTGGCACCAAGTCATGACTAAAAACAACAAATCTAACTTTTTAGTTGCTTTTTGTTGTTTTATTGTTGCATTTTGTTTTATTTATGGTATTGTTTAATTGTTGCACTTTGGTGCATAAATTACTATTGGAGATTATTATGAAAGGTGAAAGGGTTGCACAATTAGAATTATTATTGCTTTCGCATCCCGAAGGTTTAAGAAGAGCTGAAATAGCAAGAAGACTTGGAGTACATAGATCTACTGTGAGTCGATATGTCGACAAGCTAAATAATTATATCGATATATATGAAGAAAACAAACTAATTAAAATCAATAGAGAAAATCATGATGAAAACATCGCTTTAAGTATTTATGAAAGCCTTGCTTTTAATATGTCTGCTGAAGTTTTAGCTCAAAATGCAGAGTTTCAAAACCCCCACTTAGCATCAGGGTTAAGAAAGATAGCTTTAAACATGAGATCATATGCTCCTAAAATAAGTGATAATATAGTTCAATTATCTGAAGAAATAGATAAAGCAATACAAAAGAAAACTGGTAATTCAAAATATAATACTATTTTAGATGTCTTAATTGACTCTTGGGTTTCTGGAAGAATAGTAAAAATACAACATACAGTTGGTGGAAAGAAAAGAGTAACAGAAGTAGCTCCATACTTTATTGGCTTTAGAGAAGATTCAACAGGAAGAAATCCAATAAGTGTAACTGGACGACTACGCCATACAACTGAAATGATTACCATCGATATTAGTAAAATTACAGCAGCAGAAATTTTAGACCAAACTTATACAATACCTGACAACCTTCGGCCTTTCAAAATGCCACAAAGACAAAACGATTATGAGCCAATTGATGTTATTCCCTTAGTATTAAAAGTAAAAGAAATTTCAGCTATTAATGTTTTTAACAACTTAAAACACACTCCTCCAATAATTGAAGAAAAAGAAGACTGTTTTATTTATAAATTCGATGTGGAAAACTCTATTGAGCTAATACTAAGAATAATCCAATGCGGTTCTTCTGTTGAAATATTAGAACCGGAATCTTTTAAGAAGAAATTTTGCAAAAGATTAAAAGAAATTCTTGCCGTTTACAATATTACTTGTTAATATAACTTATATAATATTATCTTAAGGAGATAACAAATGAAAAAATATGAATGTGATTTATGTGGTTATGTTTACGATCCCGCAGAAGGCGATCCAGATAGCGGAATAGCAGCAGGAACATCTTTTGAAGATCTTCCAGAAGATTGGGTTTGTCCTCTATGTGGTGCAGGCAAAGAAGATTTTACTGCTCTCTAATATCTAATATAAGATTAAAATTCATACTAAAGGGGCTTACAAAGCCTCTTTAGTTTTTATATACTATAAATATGATTGAAAAACTATTAAATAGACGCTCTCATAGAGCATTTTTGAAAGAAAAAATTAGTGCTGATGATATTAATTTAATTAAAAAAATTACACTACAAGCACCTACAGCTGGAAACACTTCTACATATTCAATAATTGAAGTAGAGTCGCAAGAAATAAAAGATAAACTAGCTGTTATCTGTGACAACCAACCTATGATAAAGAAAGCTCCCCATGTGTGGGTATTCCTTGCAGATTTTCATCGTTGGTTAAAATACTTTGAATATAGTGATACTGCAAATAAAACAAACATTCCTATTAGAGACCTTGGGTTAGGAGATTTTCACCTTGCTATGCAAGATGCTGTTATTGCAGCTCAAACAGCTACTGTAGCAATAGATGAGTTAGGATATGGTTCTTGTTATGTTGGCGATGTAATCGAGAACTACGAGGATTTACAAGAGCTATTAGATTTGCCTCCTCAAGCAGCTCCAGCAGCAATGCTAGTTTTTGGTAAAAGAGAGAAAGAATTAAACACTCCCATGGTTCGTCCTGATCCTGAAAGCATGTTCTTTAGGGATACTTACAAAAATCAAACTAAAGAAGAAATAGAAAAGGCTTATGAAAAGCATGAAGAAAGAATGAGAAAAAACAACTTATTGCCTTTTGATAATACAGGAACATACGCCGATCAGTATTATATAAGAAAGTTTACTAGTGATTTTATGAAAGAAATGAATAGATCAACAAAAGTCTTTTTAGACTTGTGGTGCAATAAAAAAAGTTCTAAATAAAATAACTGAGCATTTTATAAAAAACAAACAATTTTAAACTTTCCTATAGGCATCCTTAGGAAGGTTTTTATTTTTTTACCTCACTTTTTTATTTTACGATATATTTAACACAACAACAAATTAGGAGAAAAAATGTTTTTATCTAACTTACACACCCATTCAACTTACAGTGATGGAAGAAACACGCCATTAGAAATAATAGAAAAAGCAATTGAATTAAATTTTAAATCAATTGGATTTAGCGACCATGCTGATTGTGGTCACGAAATTGATTGTAAAGAATTAATGAAAGAAGACCAAGTTGCTTATTTTGAACTACTTGATTCATACAAAAAAGATTTTCCTCAAATACAAATTTTTAAAGGTTTAGAGCTTGATTCTCTTGATCCAACTTTTGAAGGAAATCCAGACTACACAATTGGAGCTATACACTTTATGAAAATCGATGATAAGGTTTATCCTATAGATCATAGCTTTGATAATCTTAAAATATTAGTAGACCTTTGTGGCGGTGTTAAAGCTTTTGTAATAAAGTATTATGAGCAAATTGTAAACTTTTCCACTTCTTTTGATTTTGATATTGTAGCTCATTTAGATCTATATACAAAATACAATGAACAAACCAAGCTTTTTGACCCTCATGCCTCTTGGTATGTTGATATAGTAAAAAATGTTATTGAAGAGTTAACAAATTTGGGAAAAATAATCGAAATAAACACTGGAGCTATTGCTAGAGGAATAAGAAAAACTCCTTATCCAGATGCTCATTTTTTTAAGTTTTTAAAATCTTTTGATAGTAAAGTTATTGTTTCTTCAGATGCTCACTACGCTTCCAAATTGAATGTGGGTTTTGACTATGCAGGAAAGCTATTAAAAGAAAACAATATAAATCAAGTTTATAATCTAACCCCCTCAGGCTTTGTTCCACAAAATATTTAAAAGATTTTTAATTTAAAAAGAGGTCCTAAAATTAGGACCTCTTATTTTTTTGCTTTGTAAAAGCAATTACATTATTTTTCCAATTTCTTTAAAGAAATCCATTTGACGTTTTGCGTCTTTTTCTGCTTGAGCGAATAAAGCATCAGCATTTTCTGGGTTTGTTTTGTATAAGGAAGTATAACGTACTTCACCTTTCAAGAAGTCTTGATAAGCTACAGTAGGTTCTTTCTTAATATCCCAAGAGAATCTCTTGCCTTCTTCTAATGCTGGGTTATAGCGATATAATGGCCAGTAACCTGCATCAACAGCTTTCTTAGCTTCTAGTTGGCTAAATCTCATATTCATACCGTGGTTAATACATGAAGAGTAACAGAAAACAATTGATGGACCTTCCCAATCAATAGCTTCTTGTAATGCTCTTTGTGCATGCATTCTGTTAGCACCCATAGCGATGGAAGCAACATATACATAACCGTATGTCATACACATGAATCCAAGATTCTTCTTAGCAACTTGTTTACCAGCATTAGCAAACTTAGCTACTGCAGCAGTTGGAGTTGCTTTTGAAGCTTGTCCACCGGTATTTGAATATACTTCAGTATCTAATACAAGAATATTTACATTCTTACCTGAAGCTATTACGTGGTCAACACCACCAAAACCAATATCATAAGCCCAACCGTCACCACCAATGATAAATACTGTTTTTTCTGAGAAATAATCTTTTAGTTCATTGATTTTTTCTAAGTAAACTCTGTTTTCATCAGTTGCAGCTTCTAAAGCAGCAGGTAATACAGCTTGAACAGCTTTTTGTGCACTAATAGCATCATCTTTTGCAGAACCCCAAACTTCTAAACTTGCGTTTATAGCTTTAGTTAATTCGTCTGTTGTACCAATTTCTAGAAGTTTATCAATGTTAATCTTTAACAAGTTTCTATTACTGTCTACAGCAAGACGCATACCTAAACCATACTCAGCATTATCTTCGAATAAGGAGTTACCCCAAGCTGGTCCTCTACCATCACTTTGACGTGTTGTATATGGAGTAGTTGGGAATGTTCCAGAGTAGATTGAAGTACAACCTGTTGCGTTAGCAGCAATCATACTTTCACCGCATAATTGAGAAACAAGTTTGATATAAGGAGTTTCACCACAACCTGCACAAGCTCCACTAAATTCAAATAGAGGTTGTTTAAATTGTAAGCCCTTAACTGTTGTTTCTTTTACGCCGTCTAATACATCATAAGGTAAGTCTTCGAAGAATTCTGCGTTTTCAATTTCACCCTTATCTCTTTCAACTTGAATTGGAGATAATTCTAAAGCTACATTTTTAGCAGGACATGCTTCTACACAAACACCACAACCTTGACAGTCTTCAGTATAAACTTGAATTCTGAATCTTAAATCTTTATCATTTTTAGTATTTGATTTAAGAGTTGTAAATGTTTCTGGTGCACCTTCTAATTTAGCTGGTTCTATTTGTTTTGCACGAATAGCAGCGTGAGGACAAGCTTGTACACATTGGTTACATTGGATACAGTTATCAGCAATCCATAGTGGAACTGATGGAGCTACACCACGTTTTTCTAATTTAGCAGTACCTGTTGGTAATGTACCATCGTAAGACATTTGAGATACAGGAATGCTATCACCTTCACGGTGCATTGTTGCTTTAATAATTGTTTTAGCAAATTCTGAAGCATCATCTTTAATTAATGCTGCAGGAACATAGCTCTTAGTAATCTTAGCAGGAACTTCAACTTCATGTAATGCATCTGAAGCACCATCTACTGCTGCCCAGTTTTTATTAACAATATCTTCACCTTTTCTTAAGAATGTTTTCTTAATATATTCTTTAATTAGAGTGATAGCTTCTTTTTCTGGTAAAACTCTACTAATCTTAAAGAATGCAGCTTGCATAACTGTGTTAATTCTTGTTCCTAAACCAGCTTTTTCAGCAATTTCTAATGCATCAATATTGTAGAAACGAATTCCTTTAGCAATAATTTCTTCTTGCATTTCTCTTGTTAAATGCTCAAACACTTCTGAAGAAGGGATTTGGCTATTTAATAAGAATACTCCGCCTTTCTTTAATGGTCCTAACATATCGTAACGACCGATATAAGCTGGGTTGTGACAAGCAACAAAGTCTGCATGGTCAATTAACCATGGCATGTTAAGGTCGCTATCACCAAATCTTAAGTGACTTACAGTAATACCACCAGATTTTTTGGAGTCATAAGCAAAATATGCTTGAGCGTTTTTATTTGTGTTATCACCAATAATTTTAACTGAGTTTTTATTAGCTCCAACTGTTCCGTCAGATCCAAGACCCCAGAACATACAGGAAGAAACATCTTCAGGTACAACGTTAATTTCTTCACCAATATCAATTGATAAATGAGTAACATCATCGTTAATACCAACTGTAAAGTTATGTGTAGCTTTTCCAGCTAAGTGATCAAATACAGCTTTTGCATGTGTTGGAGGGAAGTCTTTACTACTTAATCCGTAACGACCACCAATAACTTTAATATCAGTTAAGTTGTTTTGGCTTAATGCTGTTACAATATCTAAGTATAAAGGTTCACCAATTGAACCAGGTTCTTTAGTTCTGTCTAATACAGCAATTTTCTTAACTGTTTTTGGTAAAGCTTCAATTAAGTGCTTTGCACTGAAAGGACGATATAAGTGAACATTAATAACACCGGTTTTTCCACCCTTACTATTAATATAATTACTTGCCCATTCACATGTATCTGCACCAGAACCCATTACTACTACTACATCTGTTGCGTCTTCAGCACCAGTGTATGAGAATAAGTGTAGTGGTCTACCTGTTATTTTAGATACTTCACCCATGTAATGCTCTACAATTTCAGGAAGTGCGTCATAATATTTATTGACTGTTTCACGACCTTGGAAATAAACATCTTCGTTTTGTGCTGCAACTTTAAGTCTAGGTGCTTCAGGTTTTTGAGCTCTTGCTCTGAACTTTCTAATTAATGACTCATCAACTAAACTCTTGATTTCATCATATGAAATTTCTTCTACTTTTTGAATTTCGTGAGAAGTTCTAAAACCATCAAAGAAACTTAAGAAAGGAACATCACTCTTTAATGTAGCTAAATGAGCAACTAAAGCCATGTCCATTGTTTGTTGGACACTACTTGCTGCTGTCATAGCAAAACCTGTGTTACGACAAGCCATTACGTCTGAGTGATCACCGAAAATTGAGAGAGATTGTGCTGCTAAAGATCTTGCAGAAACATGAAAAACTGTAGGCATCATTTCACCTGCAATCTTGTGCATGTTAGGAATCATTAATAATAAACCTTGAGAAGCTGTGAATGTTGTTGTTAATGCACCTGCAGATAAAGCACCATGAACAGCGCCAGCTGCTCCTGCTTCTGATTGCATTTCAATAATCTCAACAGTTTTATCCCAAAGGTTTTTATTACCTGTGCTAGCCCAAGCATCAGCATATTCACCCATAGTTGAAGATGGTGTGATTGGGTAAATAGCAGCAACCTCACTAAAAGCATATGCAATATACGCCGCAGCAAAGTTACCATCAATAGTTACCATTTTTTTGTTGTCCATTTTTGACACTCCATTACCAAAATATAATATTTGATTTAAACTTGAAAATCATACAATTACTAAAAAAAAATAATAAAGGCTTTAATACCTTTTTATTCCTAATGAATTATAATACACCATCTATGTGTTTTCAAGTAGAGTGAGCAAAGTATTCATAATT
>CAZHNE010000093.1:0-3029 GCA_964533775.1 uncultured Spirochaetaceae bacterium
GAAATTTTAAACTACAATTTCTTTTTCTCAAATCCTGAAATTTTCTATTCTTGGGCAAAGGATAATTGGTACGATATGGAAAAATATCAACCAAATATTGTTCACTTAACATTAGCTAAATTGCAAAATTTAAATTTGGTAAATGAAATTTTTACCCAAAATATTGATATGCTACATTCTAAAGCTAATAGTAAAAATATTTATGAAGTTCATGGAAGCATAAAAGATCACTATTGTACAAAGTGTAAAATGTTGTACTCATATGCAGAAATCGCAAAAAAAGTAAAAACAGGACAAGTTCCTAAATGTAGAAAGTGTGGTGGAATAATCAAACCAGACATTGTTTTTTACGGAGAAAATTTAAATTATTCTATCCTAGAAAAAGCTCAACGTTGTTTCGCTACAAGTGATTTATCAATTGTTTTAGGTTCATCTCTAGTAGTTCAACCTGCAGCATCGTTTATTATGTATACAATAAATAATGGTGGTAAATCCGTTATTGTTAATAAAGATGAAACTCCTTTCGATAATTATGCAACTTTAAAACTTGATGATCTACAAACTGTTTTTGAACAGATAGATAAAAGTTTCTAAATATTTTTATTAATTCCTATTTTTATTACCATAAAGCACCAAAAGACAAGAAAATGCATACTTTGTTTAATAAATATATAATATGTTTTCTTTCGCAGCTGGTGTATATGGCTTATAATATAATTAACATTTAATAACTTGGAGGTTATATGAAAAAAATTTTATTTACAATGTTAGCAATCATAATGATTGTTCCATCTTTTGTTTTTGCACAAGCACAAGCAGAAACAGATGCAGTCACAATTGAGTTCTGGACTCATGAAGATGCAAATAGAGCTATCTTAGAAGACAGATATATTGCTGAATTCATGGAACAGAATCCAAACGTAACAGTTAATGTTACTCGTCAATCATCAACTAAATTAATTGAATTAGTTCAAACAGCTTATGCTGCAGGTCAAGGTCCTACAATTTTCAACCTTTCAATTAACGATGAATATCCCTTTATGGCAGCAGGCCAAGTAGCTCCTATTGATTATGAAGCAATTGGTTATGCAAATAAAGATGAATTAGTTAGTGCCTATGTTGATGGTATGCTAGATCCAGTTACTATTGGTAACGATGTATATGGTCTACCTTTAGAATTAACAAACTGGTGTTTATTTATTAATAAAAAAGTATTTAAAGATGCTGGTCTAGACGCTGAAAAAGATTATCCAAAAACTTGGGAAGAAATGGTTGAAGTTTCTAAAAAGTTAGTCATTAAAGATGGTGATATCTTAACAAGAAGAGGATTTGACTTTAGATATCCTTACTATTTGGAATCAATGGTACCAATGGTAGAGCAATTAGGTGGTCAATTATTTAGTGATGATGGCAAAGAAGCTATCATAGGTGAAGAAGCTTGGGTAAAATGGTTAACATTTATGCAAGATTGGGGTCCAAATGGTGAAAACTTAGGTTCTCCTACTTATGCAAACGCACGTAAACTATTTAACTCCGACAACAATGATATTGCTATGGCAATGACAGGCTTATACCAACAAGCAAGAATTAAAGAATCTAATCCAGACTTCTACCACAGTGGAGAATGGATGGTAGCTCCTTTCCCAGTATTTGAAGATGCTGTTAAAGATGTAGCTGCTTGTTACTATGGTCACTACTACATGGTTAATGTTAATGAAGATGCTAAAACTAAGAAAGCTGCTTGGGAATTAATCTCATACATGCTTTCTCACGGTGAAGAATATCTTGATACAGTTAACTTAATACAACCAACACACGAATTAATGGCTAGTGAAACTTATGCTAACAAACCATTTAATGACGTATTCACAAAAGACTTTGAAAGAGGACACATCGTTTATTTCGGTGCTATCTCAACTGAAGTTCAAACTGCTTTAAGAACAGCTGTTGAAGGCGTAATGCTTCAAAACGTTGCTCCTGCACAAGCTTACAGACAATTAAAAACAACAGTTCAAGAATTACTTGACGAAGAATAAACACGTTTTATTTAGGGGAGTGGTTAATCCACTCCCTATTTATGTACAAATAATTTCGGAGGTTTCATGTTTAATAAACCAAAAAAATATAGTATAGAACAAAAACAAGCCAAATGGGGGCTTTTATTTACTATCCCTTGTGTTCTGTTTTTTGCTGTATTTAGTTTTTATCCTATAATTAATGCTTTTATAACAAGTTTAACAGATGCAAGAGTTTTATCGAGAACACGTGAGTTTGTTGGTTTAAAAAACTATATTTACTTATTCACAAAAGAAAACGGTGGATTCTCTCTTGCAAACTCTATGAGAGCTACATTAACGTTTACTATAGGTACATTTATTCCTATGGTTGTTATTTCATTAATTGTTGCTGTACTGTTAATGCAAATTAGAAAACATTCACACAGAAAATTCTTCCAACTTGCTTATTATATGCCTGCTGTATTATCAAGTGTAGTTGCTGCAGCAATTTGGATGATACTATTTGATCCTAGAGGACTTTTTAACCAGTTCAGTAACTTAGTTATGGCTACATCAGGAAGAGATTACGGATGGTTAGTTGATTCAACCATGCTACAAATTTCAACAATGATAGTTTATTTTTGGAAATATATAGGTTATTTTGTTATATTATTTATTACAGGTTTAGCAACAATACCACCTACATTATATGAAGCTGCTATAGTTGATGGATCTACAAAATGGACGACTTTCTGGAGAATTACATTACCATTATTAAAACCAACTGTACTTTTAGTTTCAGTAATGGCTATGTTACAATGTTTGAAAACATTCTCGACTCAATATATGTTTACTCAAGGTGGTGCTTCAAGACAACCAATTGATGTAATTACTATGAATATTTATTTTACTGGTATACGTAATGGCAGACTTGCTAGAGCAAGTGCAATGTCAATTATCTTATTTATTATTATGCTACTATTAACTTTACTCCAATTTAAGGTTTCACGTAGTGATGATGTGGATTATTAA
>CAZHNE010000093.1:3129-6980 GCA_964533775.1 uncultured Spirochaetaceae bacterium
AATTTACGCAAGAATTGTAATACCAAATAGTACACCTGTTATGGCTACACTTGCAATTTTAAGTTTCAGAAACCAATGGGATAACTTATTATGGCCTTTGTTAGTTGCTCAAAGAGAAGAAATGAAAACTATTCCTTTGTATATAACTAAGTTTAGTGAAGAAAAACAAACTGATGAAGGAGCAATGATGGCAGTAGCATTCCTTGCTTCAATTCCGATGTTTATATTATTCGGCTTTTTATCTAATTATTTCTTAGGTGGAGCTGCAGTATATGATTCTAGAAAAGGATAATATTTAAAAATTAAAAATTAATTAAAAGCTATTATAAACGATAAAGTTTGTAGTAGCTTTTTATTTTCCCTTACATAAAACATATATTTGTTCTAAAAAATCAAGATTATTCTCTCTTAGGTGAATTGGACATGATGATATTTTGTCTTTCAGAATTAACTTGCTAAACTGATCATTTAGGCCTTATTATTGATATATGGATTTCCAAGCACAATTAAGAAAAAACTTCATGACCTTTTCAATAAAATTAATTTTTGTTGTTTTTATGCTATTTATTTTAATAGTGTTAGTTGTTAACTTGCTTGGAAAAAATATTTACAAATACGAAAGTATTAAATTCCTTGATAACAATTTTCAAGAGTTAAATACTATGATTTATTCACAAATGGAAAACCATAATAGAAATGAAGAGTATATAGACAGTGTCGTTTTAAAAACAATAGATAAAAGAATTGTTGCTTCAAATAACTATTCTTTTTCTAAAGCTATGAATCTACGTTATATTTATAATATTTATGATGAACATTTAAATCCGGTTTATGAAGAAGCTAATTTTTCTAGCCTTCGCTTTCGAATGTATCAAAATATAATTAAAGAAAGAATTAAAGAAGACAATCCTTTAAAATTTATTATGTATTCAGACCTTGATAGCAGTAGTTCCTATTTAATATATTACTCGGGTTTGTATAAAGATAATGAATTAATTGGTATTGATACATTTATCATAGATATAAATGATTTAAGTTACTTTTTATTACCCAATGCTGGTAACTACATAATAGCAAATGAATTTGATACAGTAATTGCAAGCAACAACTATGAAATATTAAATTCAGGTATTAGCTTTAAATATTCCAAAAATTATAAACTTAATGGAGTTAGGTACAAAGTTAGTAAATTAAAAAAAGATTATTACATCATATACTACTTAGAAAAAAAATTTAGTCCAGAAAGATATTATTATGTTATTTTAGGCATGCTAATTATTATACTATTTATAGTAATTCAATTTTCAAAAAACAATATTAACAAACTAGCAAGAAAAAACTCACTAAGTATTGAAGCTATTATTCGTGATACAAATATTGTTTCCACAGGTAAGTTAGACCATAAAATAAATGAAGGTCTTAAAGGTGAGTTCCATGATTTAGCAAAAAACATCAATCAAATGATAGACAAGTTGAATTCTGAAATACAATTAAATAAAGAGCTTAGCGAAACTAATTTAATATTTGAGAAGAAAAAACTTGATTCCCAGTTTAATCCTCATTTTTTATTTAACTCATTAGAAACCATTAGATATTCAATGCTGTTTGATGTTAAAGAAACTGAAAAATATATCTTAGGTTTAAATTCTATTTTGCGTTACTCCCTAGATAATAGTATTAATTATTCTACTTTAGATGATGATTTAGGGTATTTGAAAAAATATCTAGAATTACATAAATTTAGATTTAAAGAAAAGTTTTCCTACAACATAGTTGTAAGTGAAGAAATTAAAAACATTTTAGTACCAAAATTATCAATTCAACCGCTTGTTGGTAATAGCATAAAATATGGCTTTGAAAATAGTCTTAAAGTTCATATCGAGATTACAGCTGAAATCATAGATGGCATATGTTATATTAGAGTATATGATACCGGAGTTAGTATTAGTGATAAAGTTATTAGTGAAATAATAGAAAGTTGTAATAAAAAGAAAAACTTAACTAATTATATTGGCGTTCACAATGTTTTAAGAAGATTTAAGATTATTTATCCCGATTCTGCTCTTAGTGTTAAAAGAGATGATAAGGGTACTATTTTTGAAATAAAATTCAAAAAGAGGGAAAATTAATATGTATAGCGTTGTAATTTGTGAAGATGAAGATATTATAAGAAAAGGATTAATGTATAGTTTCGACTTTTATGGTTTAGACTTGGTTGTCGTTGCAGATTTTGATGATCCTGTTTCTTGTTTGGATTATATTAAAACGCATAAAATTGATATTATTATCACAGACATTAAAATGCCACTTATGAGTGGTTTAGAAATGATTAAGAATATTGATAACAGAAAACAGTATGAGTTTATTATATTAAGTGGGTATAGTGATTTTGATTATGCTAAAAAAGCTATTTCTTTAGGTGTTACTGAATACTTAGTAAAACCTATCGACCATAAGTTGTTAAAAAATTCACTGAAAAAAGCAATCAGTAATTTAAATGATAAGCAACTAATTAATAATGCTAAATTTCAAGTTAAAAACTTATCTAAAGTTTATCAAGATGTTGATAAAGATGATAAATTGTTACAAGAAATTATTTTGTTTATAAAAAATAATTATATGAACAAAATTACTCTCACTGATGTTGCAACAGAGTTAAGTTACAGTGTTTCTTCTATTAAAAATAAGTTAAAACAAAATCATATTACATTTAATACAACATTAAATAGCTATAGAATTTATAAAGCTATAAAATTAATATCACTTAACAAATATCCTATATATCAAATTGCTGAAATGGTTGGCTTTAATGATTATAAATATTTCTGTCTTAAATTTAAAAGTTACACAGGATATAGTGTAACAGAGTTAATGAAGAATTTTAAAACACAAAGTGAAAACTAATATTTTATCCTTTATTGATTCAAAATATAACCAATTTTCTTAAAATAAAGCTGGATTATCCTATTTTACTATAAAGTGTGTCCTTTTGCGGTATATGAAACAGAAATAAACAATGTTAAAATTAAGTATCATTTGAAAAAGGAGAAAAAAATGAAGAAAATTTTAGTCTTGCTATTAGTAAGTTTTATTGCTTTAGGAGCTACTTTTGCTCAAGGAGCTGGAGAATCAGCACAAGAGACTCCCAAAAAGTTAGTTGTTTACTCACCAAACTCAGAGGGCTTACTTCAGGCAGTTGAAAAACCATTTGAAGAAAAATATGGAATTGCTGTTGAAGTTATCTCTGCAGGAACTGGTGAATGTTTAAAAAGAATTGAATCAGAAAGAAATGACCCACAAGCTGATGTTATGTATGGTGGTAGCTACGCTACGCTATTAGGTCAACCTGACTTATTTGCTCCATATGTAAGTAAAAATGATGCAAATTTGATTGAAGCTTATAGAAACGACAGTGGTTACGTAACTAAAAACACTTTAGACGGTAGTGTTCTTGTTTATAACAAATCAAAATTAGCTGAAAAATTACCTGGTGTTACAATTAAAGGTTACGAAGATATTATCAAATATGGTTCACAATTAGAGGGCCTCATTGTATCAGGAGATCCTGCAAAATCTTCAAGTTCCTTTGCTCATTTAACAAATATGCTAATTGACTTTGGTGGATATGAAAGTGAAGCTGCTTGGGCTAAAACTACTGAAATATTTAAAAACTTAAAAGTTTTAGGTTCATCTTCAGCAGTTTGGAAAGGTGTTCGAGATGGTGAGTATATTATTGGCTTATCATATGAAGATCCAGTTTTAACTTTAATTAATGATGGTGCTGATGTAGGCATAGTGTACATGGAAGAAGGAACTGTATTCTTACCTGCTGGTAGTGCAATAGTTAAAGG
>CAZHNE010000094.1:0-6870 GCA_964533775.1 uncultured Spirochaetaceae bacterium
CAAGTCCAGTAAGAGTTGTAGCTATTGAAGGTTTAGAAGAGTTTTCTAAATAAATATTTTTGTTTTTTATAATTAAAGCTTTATAAAAAAGCTTTAAGTTGGAGGATATTATGAAAAGAATGTTATTATCATTAATTTTAATGGCATCGGTTGTTTCATTTGTTTTTGCAAGTGGGACTGAAGAAAAAAGTGATTTAAATGCAGAAAAATGGCCTAATGCACCAGTTCAAGTTGTTGTTGGAGCAAACGCAGGCGGTGGTATTGATACTGCAGCTAGATTAATGTGTAAATATCTAGAAGAAGAGTTAGGCACTCCTTTTGTTATTTCAAACATGTCTGGAGGGGCTGGTAGTATTGCAGCTAATAACGTTAAAAGTTCTAAAGCGGACGGTTATAAAATGCTAGTATGTCACGACGCGTTATTAACTAACAAAATTTCAGGAATTACTGATTTTGATTATGATGCTTTCGCAAGTGGTGGTATTGGACTAAAAGTATTTTCTACTTGTTTAGTAAGTAAAGATTACACTTCATTTGAAGACTTAGTAGAAGCTGCTAAAAATGAACCTGGCAAAGTTAGATTCGGAACAGAAGCTGCTACAAATGACACTCATATCATTGCATTAATGGAAAGAGATTTTGAAACAAAAATTCAAATTGTTGATTCAGGTGCAGTATCAAACCAAATTGCATCAATGATGGGTGGACATATTGATTTTATGAAAGCACCATTAGGTTTAGTTCAAGACTATGTAAGAGCTGGTGAATTTAATGTTTTAGGTTTCTTTAGTGACCAAAGAATTCCAAAATATCCAAATATTCCTGCACTACCTGAAGTTGGTTTAAATTATACAGTAGATAAATTCTACTACTGTGCATTCCCTAAAGACACAAATCCACTAATCATTGAGAAATTCTCTAATGCATTAGAAAAAGTTTGTCAAAATCCTGACTATATTGCAGAAGCAAACGCTATTAACTATGACGTTGATTTTGTAAGTTCAGAAGATTGTCCAGCTTATTTTGAAAAAGTAAAAGAAAACTTGTTTAGATCACAAGAAGTTTATGATTCTATAATGGGGAACTAATTATTCTTTAAGGAGCGCAAAGAATGGAAGATAAAAAATTATCAAATTTTAAATCTGGTATTTCTGTAATAATCTTAGGATTATTGTATTTTATATTTTCTTTTAACATAAGAGTAACCAATATTGGAGGTAAATTTAACTCACGTTTAGTACCTCAACTAATAGCAATAATACTTGTTTTATGTGGTTTTTTTATAGCTAAAAGAGATTGGCGAGAATTCTTAGAAAGTAGAAAAACTAAGAAAGTAAGGCAATCTAGCTTAAAAGATATATTGGTAAAATTTATAAGTAATAATAAAAGAGTTTTACTAATCTTTGCTAGCTCCTTTGTTTATGTAGGGGTGTTATATTTGACCGGGTTCATAGTATCAACCCTACTATATTTATTTGGTTTTATGTGCATATTGACACCGGACGGTAAGAAAATTAGATATTTTCAATATGCGATTGTTTCAGTTATTACCATAGCAGTGCTTTATGTATCATTTAGGTATGGTTTTAATATGATTTTACCACGAAGTTTAATTTTTTAGGAGAAGTCATGTTTGAAATGTATATTACTGGATTTTCAATGATTACCAGTCCATGGTTTTATTTATTAATTTTAATAGGCGCTGTGCTTGGAATCTTCTTTGGTGCAATACCAGGAATGACTTCTTCAATGGGTATAGCTCTAGTGTTACCTATTACATATACTATGGGAATTATTCCTAGTTTTGCTTTACTGCTTGGTATATATATAGGAAGTATTTCAGGATCGCTAATTACAGCAATTTTGTTTAACATCCCAGGTACTCCAGCTTCTATAGCAACAACCTTTGACGGTTATCCAATGACTCTAAGAGGGGAAGGCGGGAAAGCACTTAGAGTATCAATTTTATATTCTTTTATTGGTGGAATGTTCTCATTATTAGTTTTATTTTATGTTTCCCCACCTATCGCAAAATTTGCTCTTAAGTTTGGCCCTGTTGAATATTTTTCAATTGGTATATTATCCTTAACTTTAATTGCTAGTCTTTCTGGTAAAGATGTTCTTAAAGGAATAGTAAGTGCAAGTATCGGAGTTCTATTAACTACATTTGGTATGGCTCCAATTGATAGTGTTAGACGTTTTACTTTTGGAATTCAAGCTTTAGATGGCGGATTTCAATTATTACCTGTTTTAATTGGTGTATACGCTATAACTGAAATCTTGAAAGCTGCTGAAGATGGTGGCGAAAGTGGATACGGAAAAGCTCCAAAATTTAAAACAAAGGGGTTAGGTGTAACCTTAAAAGAATTTAAACAGCAATTTGTAAATATGATTAGATCAGCTGCTATAGGTACTGGTGTAGGTGTACTACCAGGGTTAGGAGCAACTATTTCTAACGTATTATCTTATTCAATATCTAGGGATTCTTCAAAATATCCTGAAAAGTATGGAACAGGAATTATTGATGGATTGGTTGCCTCAGAAACTGCTAACAATGCAACAAGTGGTGGTGCGGTAATCCCAATGTTAACAATGGGTATTCCTGGGGATGCTGGTACTGCTATGCTATTAGCAGCATTTATGCTACACGGAATTACTCCTGGACCGTTATTGTTTAGAGAATATCAAGATATTGTTTACGGTATATTTGCAATTTTAATTGTGGCTAATGTATTTACCTTTATGTTACAATTTTATGGTTTGAATTTATTTGTTAAATTATTAGATGTGCCAAAGCATTTCTTTTATCCGATTATTGTTGTTTTAGCTTGTATCGGAGCATTCGGAGTAAATAATAGAATTTTTGATGTACTTTGTATTTTCATTTTTGCTTTTGTTGGATTTGTTTTAATGAAAAATAAATTCCCACTAGCACCATTAGTACTAGGCTTTGTTATTGGGCCAATAGTTGAAATAAATTTAAGAAGAGGGTTAATGAGCTCTTATGGAAATTTCTTATTATTTTTCACAAGACCAATATCAGGTACAATTTTATTAATAACTTTAATATTACTAATTGTATCAATAAGAAAGAATTTTCGTGCAACGAAAAAGGAGAAATTAGATGAGTAAAACGAAACCGAGCAATTTGATTGTTATTATGAGCGATCAACATAATAAAGCAATGGCCGGTTGTTATGGGAATAAAGTAATTAAAACCCCAAATATTGATAAAATCGCTAAAGAGGGTGTAACTTTTGAGAATGCTTATACATCATGTCCATTATGTGTTCCAGCAAGATCAAGTTTTGTTACAGGTTTAATGCCTCATGAAGGTGGATTTTGGGACAACGCACAAGCTTTTGGTGGAGGTTTTGATAGTTTTGCTACTCAGTTACATGATAAAGGTTATAATGTAACAACAATAGGTAAAATGCATCTTGAATCAGATACCCCAGAAACAGGGTTTCATGATCAAAGAATTCCACTACACATGGTAAATGGTACTGGGGATGTTTATGGATGTATTAGAAATGAAAAAGTATCTAGACCACAATTTAAAGCATCTTTAGAAAATGCTGGTCCAGGAACATCAGATTACATTCGATACGATATTGAAATTGCTGAACAAGCTATAAGCTATATTGAAAACGAAGGGAGTAAAAGTGATAAACCATTTGTATTATATTTAGGATTTGTTTCACCACACTTCCCACTAAACGCACCAAAGAAGTTTTTTGATTTATACAATATTGATGATATTGAACTGCCATCACAATTTCATAAAGAAGAATGGCCAGATCACCCTGTTTTAGAAGAGTATCGCAGATATTGTAATACTGAAAACATAAGTGAAGAAACAGCTAAAAATGCTTTATTATCATATTATGCTATGTGTTCTTTTTTAGATGAGCAAATTGGTAAAGTGCTCGAAGCTTTAGAAAAATCACCCCTTAATGATTGTACTAGAATTGTTTATACATCTGACCATGGAGATACTATGGGCAATCACGGTGTATTTTTCAAATCAACAATGTATGAAGGAAGCGTAGGAATTCCTATGTTAATGAAAGGTCCAGGTGTTGAGGCAAATACCAAAGTTGAGGCTCCAGTTTCACTTTTGGATATGTATCCAACTGTGTTAGAATGTGTCGGAGTTGAAAATACTGACTTATCTGTTAAACGTGACGGTAAATCTTTATTCGAGACTATAAGAAATCCATCTTATGAAAGACCTATTCTATCTGAATACCATGCTTTTGGAATAAATGTAGGTGAGTTTATGATGCGTAAAGGCGATTATAAATACATTTACTATACTGATGCACCACCAATGTTGTTTAATTTGAAAGACGATCCAAATGAAGATGTTGATTTATCAAAAAATCCCGAATATAATGATAAGAAAGCACTATTACATGCAGAGTTGTTTTCTTTAATCAGTCCAGATGAAATTAGCAAAGAAGCATTTTTAAGTCAACAAAAAGTTTTAGAAGACTATGGTGGAGAAAAAGGTTTTTTAGAGAATTTTAAACCACTCTTATTCTCTCCTATTCCAAAGGGAATTTAATTTATGATAAACGAAGATCAAATTGAGCCAAAGCTGGATTATAATACAAAAGACATTTTTAGTTATATATTTAGAAATGGTGAAATAACGAAATTTAATCTTGGATTACTTTTAGATAAAAATTTGACTTCGGTAAATAGAATCCTAGCTCCTTTAGTAGAAGACTCTTTAATTATTCCATTAAAAAAAGGGTCTTCAACTGGAGGTAGGAAACCTATTATATATGATATAAATCCTAATCGCTATTATATAGGTTGCATTGATATCTCTTCCTCTTATTATGAAGTTGGTATTATTGATCTTAAAATGAATATGCTTAAGGTTTATAATAAGAAAATTCATCCAGATGAATTAGCTAGCGATGTTTTAAAAGATATAATCCTAATATTAAAAACACAAATAAAAGAACTTGATTTAAATAAATCCAATTTTCTAGGAATTGGAGTATCGGTTTTCGCCTCTATTAATAATGATACAGGCCAATTGATTAGACCTTTATTTATGTTTCCTCACGATTCTTGGCTAGAAATTAATATATTTGACACATTAAAATCACAATTTGATGTTCCTATTGAAATAACTAAAGGAACTAATGCTGCTACAATGTTAGAGTATTTATTTGGTGTTGGCAAAGGTAACTCAAAATTTATAAATATCTTATGTGCAATGAATATAAGATCAGCTGTTATTTATGACGGTCAAATTATTAATAATACACCTTATTGTGAAGATTCTTTTGGGCATATGGTTGTTGATTTTGATGGGAAAAAATGTTTTTGTGGAAAGTATGGCTGCTTAGCCCGTTACGCTACTATTCCCTCTATTGTTGAACTTTTTAAAGCAGGATTAAAAATAGGCAAGAAGAGTAATGTTTCAGTAGACATAGATGATATTACATTTGATATAATTTGCGACGCTGTTGATAATAATGATCCACTTGCTATAGAGGTAATAACTGAAGCAGCTACGATTATGGGAATTGCTTTATCTAATTATATTAACTTGTTTTCTCCAGATGTAGTTGCTCTTTCTGGCTTAATTATTAAAAGATGTAATTTATTTTATGAGCATGCAATAAAAACAGCTCTTAAAGAATCAGCATTAATACACCATGAAAAGACAGTTAAATTTGTGAGTAAAAGCTCTTTTAATAATTCAATTACTACTGGAGCTGGATTAATGCTGATTGAAAGGATGTTAAGTTCTAATTCTAATAACTTTTTTTAGTTGTTTATATTTTTAAGTTGTATTTGCAATATTTTCCAAAGTCTAAAAGCTTCCTCTTCAGTTAAAATAAGAGAGTTTTTCATTGCTTCTTCTAAAGGCATTGCTCTACTTGTTGTGGAGACAATTCCATCTATTCCTAAGTTGTATAAAGATTCAGTATCTTTACCAATATCACCAGCTATTGCAATAACTGGTAAATTAAATTGTTTTGCTAGTTTTGCAACCCCAACTGGAACTTTGCCTCTTTTACTTTGACCATCAATTTTGCCTTCACCGGTAATTACTAAATCAGCATCCTTTAAAGCTTCTTCAAATCCAATAGCCTTAAGAACAAGCTCTATGCCACTCTTTAATTCAGCATTTAAGAAACCCCTTAATGCAAAACCTAGTCCACCAGCAGCTCCGCTACCAGCCTCTAGTGCCACATCTTCTTTGCCTACAAGAGAGGAAAAGTTTTTTAAACTTTTATCTAAAAGTTCAACTGTTTTTTCATCAGCACCTTTTTGTGGACCATAAATATAGCTTGCACCATTTTCACCAGTGAGAGGGTTATCTACATCACACGCAACTGAAATATTTGCTTTTTTTATTTTTGGATGTAAATCTGATATGTCAAAGCCACTAATAATTGACAAGTTTTTTCCTATTGGTTTTACTTCATTTTTATTTTTATCATAAAACTTTGCACCTAAAGCTGCTAGCATTCCAATACCACCATCGTTTGTGGCACTTCCACCTATTCCTATTACTAAATTTTCAATATTATTATCTAAAGCATGTTTGATTAATTCACCAGTTCCGTATGTTGTAGTAAAGAGAGGATTTCTTTTTTCTATTTTTACTAAAGGTAATCCGCTAGCTGCTGCCATTTCAATATATGCTGTATTGTTAACTACTACATAACTGGCCTTTATTTTATTAAACAAGGGATCATTAACTATTAAATCTATTTTCTTATAGCCTTTTAAGGTGCTAACAACTTCTAATAAACCTTCACCGCCGTCAGAAATGGGAAATTTTTGTATTTTCACCGTGTTGTCAACTTTTTTAATTCCTCTTTCAATAGCTGAGGC
>CAZHNE010000095.1:0-5063 GCA_964533775.1 uncultured Spirochaetaceae bacterium
TTAAAAAAAGGACGACATTAACAATGCCATCCTTGATTCTTTATAATAAAAATTGAGAAAGTCGTTTATTTCTTACGTGTAAGTAATTCTTTAACTTTCGCAGATTTACCAACTCTTTTTCTAATATAGTAGAGTTTAGCTCTTCTAACACGACCACGACGTACAACTGTTATTTTTTCAATACGGGGTGAATGTAATGGGAAGATTCTTTCAACACCTACACCATAGGAGATTTTACGAACAAGGAATGTACGTCGTACACCACTGTTGTTCTTAGCTAGTACCAAGCCTTCAAATACTTGAATACGTTCTGTAGCGCCTTCAATAATCTTAAAATATACTTTTACAGTATCACCAACGTTGAAATTTTCAGCGTTCTCTTTTAATTGTTCAGCTTCTAAAGCTTTAATTATGTCCATTTTTAGGTCCTCTTTGCTCTGTTTCTGAGTTCTTCTAAAGTCTTTCTAGAATGTAAATCTAACGATTTTTCTTCTAGAAGCTCGGGCCGAAAATTAATTGTCTTTTCAAGCCGCTTTTCCAAACGCCATTGATTTATAACTTTATGGTTTCCACTAAGTAAAACTTCTGGAACTTCTAAGCCATTATAAATTCTTGGCCTTGTGTACTGGGGATATTCTAACAATCCATCGCTAAAACTTTCTTCTTCTAATGATTCACTATTAATAACACCATCAACTAAGCGGTAAAGTGAATCAATAATAACTAAAGAAGAAACTTCTCCGCTAGATATTACATAATCTCCAATACTAATCTCGTCATCCACATACAGGTCTATTACCCGTTGGTCTATACCCTCATAATGCCCGCAAATGAAAACTAAGTTTTCTTCTTTACTTAGCTCTTTTGAAAGAGACTGAGTAAGTCTTTTGCCGGATGGTGATGGGTATATAACCCGCTTTTCTTTTGCTTTGATACTTTCAAGCGCTTTGCACAGCGGCTCGGGTTTTAACACCATTCCTGCGCCTCCCCCATAAGGAGAATCATCACAAGTGAGATGTTTATCTTCAGCAAAATCGCGAAAATCAATCAAGTTATAAGTAAAAAAGCCATTTTCAACAGCTTTCTTCATGATTGAGTTCGAAAAGAAACCTTGAACCATGTCAGGAAAAAGTGTAACTACGTCTATGTTCATGCCAATAACCATTGCGCCAACAATTCGACAGTCTTTTCTTCGATTGATACTTTTCCAATATATTGGTCAAGTAAAGGAACCAAGTAACGTTTATTAGATCCATCTTCTACTTCTAATAAAACAGCTTGTGGTCCATCAAAGTATCCAACTACCTTAGCCATGGGCTTTTCTTGATAAATTAGGGTGCAGCCTAATAAATCAGAGATGTAGTATTCACCTTTCAAAAGAGGTGCAGCATTACTTCTAGGAACAAGAAGTGTAGCGCCAGCTAATTTCTTAGCAGTTTCCCGGTCATCAACACCAGCAAACTTAATGTACGCTTGATTGCCGCTCTTTCGAAATCCTTCGATAACATATGTTTTCTCGCGGCCATCCTTCAAGCGGATAATTCCTTGCTTCAATTTCTTTAAGTAAGAGCAATTATCATTGAATGGGCGGACCTTCACCTCACCCGTTAGACCAAAAGAGGTCTGGATGATAGCCGTTGCGAGTTTTTCCATATTTAATCCAAAATTTCCAAAACAGCACGCTTACCGCTTTTAGTCGCTGTAGCACTTAAGATGGTTCTAATTGCTTTTGCGATGCGGCCTTGCTTACCGATCACTTTGCCGATATCTTCTGTCGCAACTTTGAGTTCCAGTATAGTAGATTTTTCACCTTCTACAACATTCACAGCTACGTCATCAGGAAAATCAACAAGTGACTTTACAATGTATTCAACAAGATCTTTTTCCACAACTAACCTCTTATTCTTGGCTAGTTCTAGAAACTTGTACACCGTTCTTATTTAAAAGAGCGCGTACAGTTGCACTAGGTTGTGCACCTTTTTGCAACCAATCTTTTACTGCATCAACGTCAAGAACAACTTGTTCTTCTTTGTCTTCAACAGGATGATATTGGCCAACTTCTGCTAGAGTTCTACTCTTATTTGCAGCTCTGGAGTCCATTACTACGATCCTATAATAGGGTCTTTTCTTGGTACCAAAACGCTTGAGTCTCATGCTTGTGCTCATCGTCATTCCTCCTACTTGAATTTCTATTAGCTTCTATATGAGTAATATTTAAACCAAAAAGATTTAAATAAATATCCACAGTTAAAGGGATAACATTTCCCTTTCTTTTATCAAAAAGAAACGATTATCCTTTTGCTTGTTCACAAGTAAAGGATAATACATTTTTATTTACTTTAAATCAAGACAATAGACAAATTTCTTCTAATTTAAAAATTAGTTTTTTTAATATCCCATTTGTTGCTGTAACATTTTTTGATATTTTTTATTTTTTGTCAATTTTCTCATCGTATTTCTCATCTTTTCAAACTTCTTAATACATCTATTAACTTGAGCAACACTTACACCGCTACCCTTTGCAATTCTCTTTCTTCTTGTTGGACCAATTAGTCTGTAATTTGCTCTTTCTTGAGGTGTCATAGATAAAATTATAGCTTTTTCTCTGTTTAACTCTTCTGTCGGAATATCATCAGCTGATACTTGGCCAGCAGCACCTGGAATCATCTCGATAAGTTTATCCATTGAACCCATTTTATCCATTTGATTTAATTGGTCTAAATAATCTTGAAGAGAGAATGTATTCTTTTTTATCTTCTCTTGAATTTTAAGAGCTTCTTCTTGGTCAATTGTCTCTTGAGCTTTTTCAACTAAGGATACAACATCACCCATTCCTAAAATACGAGAAGCAATTCTATCGGGGTAGAAAGGATCTAAATCTTCCATTTTCTCACCACTACCGATAAATTTAATTGGTTTTCCAACTACACTTCTTAATGAAAGTGCAGCACCACCTCTTGTGTCAGAATCAAACTTTGATAAAACAACTCCAGAAATTCCTACTTTTTGTTCAAACTCTTTAGCAATGTTTACAGCGTTTTGACCTGTCATTGCATCAGCGACAAATAAAGTTTCATCTGGTTTAATAGCACCAGATACTCTTTGAATTTCATTCATTAATATTTCATCTAAGTGCATTCTTCCTGATGTATCAACAATTAATACATCAAATTGGTTTTTCTTAGCATATTTTAAACTGTCTTTAGCTACTTTAACTGGATCTTTACATCCTTCAATACTAAAAACAGGAACATCTACTTGTTCACCTAAAATTTGTAATTGTGTTACAGCTGCTGGACGGACTAAGTCAGCTGCAACTAGCATAGGTCTTCTACCTTTTTTCTTTAAATGTAAAGCAAGTTTGGCACTTGTAGTAGTTTTACCACTACCTTGTAGTCCCATCATAAGTATTGTTGTAGTTGTATCTGGTCCTTTAAGCTTTAACTCTTGGTTTTCTTCATCGCTCAATAAGTTGACCATTCTATCGTATACAATTTTAGTAAACATTTGACCTGGATCAATAGCTTTTAAAACTTTTTCACCCAATGCTTCTTCTCTTGTACCGTTTATAAAACGCCTAACAACTCTTAAATTTACATCAGCATCTAATAATGCTATCTTAATTTGCTCTACAGCATCTTCAATATTTTTTTCTGAAATTTTTCCTTTTCCAGAAATACCTCTAATTATTGTAGAAAATTTTTCACTAATTGATTCAAACATACCTTACTCATATTTTATTGATTTCTGTGCTACTTATACCTTAATAAAAGTCTAAATGTCAAGGAGGATGACTTTTAGCTTAGTTACAACTCAACCTTTTCGTCTTCTTCTGTAAGTATAACTTGTGCACCTTCTTCTTCCCCTATCTTATAGCTAACTGTTGTAGAAACTCCAGCTTCAAGCTGAGTTACACCTAAAAGCGTATTACTTCCGGTAACAGTATGTTTATTATGGGTAACAATAATAAACTGGCTATCCTTTGCAAATTCTTCTAATACAGATAAAAAGAACCCTATATTCCTATCATCAAGAGCTGCATCAATCTCATCTAATACACAAAATGGACTTGGTTTAACTTGATAAGTTGCAAATAAAATTGCAACAGCAGTCATAGACCTTTCTCCTCCGCTTAAAAGGGAAAGATTAGTTAGTTTTTTACCTGGAGGTTGAGCCAAAATTTCAATCCCACTCTCTAAAATATTATCTGGGTCTGAAAGTTTCAACTCTGCTCTACCCCCTCCAAACAATCTTCTAAACATTAGTTGGAAATTATTCGATATCTCTTTATATGTTCCTATAAAACGCTCTTCACTCTCTTCTGTTATTCTTGAAACAACATCTTCTAAGTCTGTTTTAGCTTTCATTAGGTCGTTTATTTGAGAAGTTAAAAAATCATATTGTTGTTTAGCTTCTTCAAATTCATCACCTGCCATTTGATTAATATAGCCTAAGCGGGAAATTTCTTTTTTAACTTCTTCAAGCTTGTTTCTTAATATTTTAGGATCTTCTAATTCTACTTCTAGTTTATCCTCATATTCAGATAAGTTTCTACTATATGTCTCAAAGAAGTTGTTATATATTTGGGTAGTCATTTCACCGATTGATTGTATTTGTAACTCTGACTGATCTTTTTCTCTTCTAAGCTGATTAACCGCATCAAACGAAGCACTCTTTTGATTTTGATTCATCATAATTTGATTTGATTTCTCTTCAATTAGTATTATTAGCTCTTCAAGTTTCTCAGATAATGATATTCCTTTTTGAGCAATATTATTCATTTCTTCTTCAGTAGATCTAATGTTTTCTTGATGACTCTTCGCCTTTTCAGCTGCACTCTTTGCTTCTATCAACCTATCATTATATTCTAATTTTAATTCATCATTAGATTTCTTTATAGTACTAATTGCTACAGTATGTTCACCAACAGATCCATTTATTTGCTCAAGCATTATTTTAAAATCACTAATACTATCTCTATAATCAGAGCATTGATCATTAAGCTTTTCATTATCTTTTCTTAAATATGATACTTGATTGCGAAATATATTAACATTTTCTCT